>CAKTQE010000001.1 GCA_934593275.1 uncultured Oscillospiraceae bacterium
CCCTCTTTGCGTTTTATTTTTAGAATACCACACTCTTGCTTGAAAGTAAAGTTTTAATAGGTTTGCGCTAGTAGGGGAAGTTGCCCATGTCCAGGCTATTCAGGATATGACCCTTCAAATCCAGGGTCACGTTCTCGCTCACTGCCATGGGGTTGCCTGCGTTGATGGTTCCGGACGGCACATCCTTCGTCAGGTAGAAGATTCCGCCGTCTGTCAGGAATCCGCCTACCTTGGCCGTGCCGGTTTCGAAAGTATTCACGACGTTGTATGTGCCGTCCCCGGACACCAGAAGGGTCTCCGAGCTGCAAGGTTCTCCGCACTGCCGGCAGTTGCCCTCAGGGTTCGCCAGTTTATGGGCGCAGATGTTGACCGTCAGGGTGACGGGATCGGTGTTCACATTGTAGCTGCCGACGGTCAGGGTGCAGTAGACCTGGGCGGAAAGCAGCCAGGACTTGCCGGCCACCGGGGTCAGCTTGCCCGCATTATTATAAAGTTCCTTCAGAGAGAGGGTCGGCTGGTTGAAGCCTTCCAGCTCGGTGTCATCCTTCAGCTTCCACTGGTAGGCAATGTTCCCGGTCAGGCCGGTGGCCAGGGTGCCAGCCACCAGGACTTCATCGTTTCCCTGCCAGGAATCCAAATCCCCGCGCTTGCAGCTGGCGGAGGCATCCTTGGGCTGGGTGGTGACGGTGATGGGCGCACCGAGAACGTTGACGGTGACGGTCTTGGAGACCGTGGTTCCGTCCGTGCCGGTGACAGTAACGGTCAGATTGTAGGTACCCTGCTTCACGGTTGCATCCGTTGTCACCGTCAAAGTCTTGCCGTCGGTGGAGAGGCTCTCCGTCAGGCCGGTGTGGTCTCCCACCCACTGGGTTTTCAGGGTGTCCATATCCACATTCTTGGCGGAAATGGCAAAGGTGGCCGTCTGATCGGCAACGCCCTCATAGAGGTAGCCCTGCTGAGTCTTCACCGAGAACATGGGGCCGGTGACTTCGCCGATGTAGTAAGTCTTCCCGACGTAATCCACAATATCGCCGATATCTCCCACGTCCATATCCGCCATCGATGCGTCCTTCTCGTTGGAAGTCAGAATGGGCAGATTGCCGGGATTGTACGCATACGTGGTTCTCATTTCGATGCCGTATTTACCGCCGGTGGCGTAGATGGAGCCGCTGCGCGCATACAGGTAGGAGCAGACAATACCGGCACGCGAGCCGCCATTGGCCTCCAGCTTGCCGCCCTTCAAATCCACGGAACAAACAGATATGGCATTATAATCGCCGCCGCTGGCCTTAACGGTGCCGCTCTCAAGGCACAGGGTTCCTGTGCCATAGCCGGTGCCCGTGTAGCCACTGTCAAAGATGGCACCGTTAAGCACCCTGCTTTCGCTCCTGCCGTTTCCGACGACCGTCAGGGTGCCGGTGCCCTTGACGGTCAGCTTGTAGTTGTTCAGATCCAGAGGCGCGCCGCACTCGATCTTGTTGTCGCCCACCAGGGTCAGGGTGGTGTCATCGATGAGCTTGACGGGGGTGGTAAAGGTCCGGTTGTTCCAGGTCTCCTCGCCGGAGATTTCCCAGACATCCTCCGCCAGGGTGGACACCTGGCTGTTTACCCAGTTGAACAAGGCTTCCAGCTTCTCCACGCCGGTGATCTGCGCCTGCTGGGTCTCGCTCAGGGCTTCAAAAGCGGAGTACGCCGCTTCCAGCGCATCCAGGTAGCTTTCGGACATATCGTCCACGTCGGGCAGCGCGTCGATCATGGCCTGCACCGCCGCCACGGCCTCGTCTTCTGTGGGCGCAGGCTCAGTGGGAGCCTCTGTTGGGGCAGGAGCCACCGTGGTCTCCGGGACGGGTGCCTCGGTGGGTGCCGGGGTAGGCTCCGCCGCCGGGGCTTCCGTAGCGGGGGCTTCCGTTGCGGGAGCTTCCGTTGCGGGAGCTTCCGTTGCGGGGGCTTCCGTTGCGGGAGCTTCCGTTGCGGGGGCTTCCGTTGCGGGGGCTTCCGTAGCAGGAGCTTCCGTGGCCGGAGCCTCGGTGGGGGCTTCCGTAACCTGGGTCGGCTCTGTCTCCTGGGCAAAGGCCGGAGCCGGGAGCATTCCCACCACCAGGGTCAGTGCCAGAAACAAACTGAATAATCTTCTTTTCATACGCAATTCTCCTTTTCCGGAAAATGGGTCTATTTATTGGTCATATTATAATCTATGGCGGTCAAAAAATCTATCCTCCCAAAGTATGATTTTGCATTTCATCCTTCTCTTTGTTGCAAAAGACATCGTCGTGAACGAATTTCCGAAAGAATACCGTCATTGCGAGCCGGTGGAATTGCCGACAATTTTACAATTCCAAAACATTCCCTTATCATATGGCGATCTAACAAACAAAGAAGATCAGAACACATCAGCGTCTGGGCCGGGTCTTTTTTTGCTATTTTACCGGAAACAGGGGCACACTTCTTAGGGAGGGATGGAACATGACCCAAAAACAATATGCTGCCCTTGTAAAGGAAATCAGCCCCAAATCCCCAATCGGGAAAGACTGCCTGTACGCCTTTGTCATCGGAGGCCTGATCTGCACCCTGGGCCAGGGGCTTTGCGCCCTTTACGGCAGCTTCGGCCTATCCCGGCAGGACGGTGCCACCGCCGCTTCCATGACCTTGGTCGCCCTGTCCGCCTTGCTCACGGGCCTGAGCCTTTACGATGACCTGGCCAAAGCCGCGGGAGCCGGAACACTGGTCCCCATCACCGGCTTTGCCAACGCCATCGCCGCCCCGGCAGTAGAATTCAAAACCGAGGGCCTGGTTCTGGGGGTGGGTGCCAAACTCTTCACCATTGCCGGCCCCGTCATTGTCTATGGCCTCAGTGCTTCGGTGGTCTACGGGTTTATTTACTGGCTCACAATGATTGTATAGCGCAATATAGTATTATCATACGCAAAACGCACCTATTCAACTGAAAATAGGTGCGTTTCAGCATATTTCTTCTAAGAATCAGAAAATATTTGGGCATTTTTCAATTACGTAATAGAAAAAACGCCACTTTCAATGAT
Organism: uncultured Oscillospiraceae bacterium; assembly: GCA_934593275.1. GTDB lineage: Bacteria > Bacillota > Clostridia > Oscillospirales > Oscillospiraceae > Faecousia. The sequence continues at coordinate 3,039 of CAKTQE010000001.1, forward strand.
CTGCCGTAATGCAGTAGCCGCAATTTCATATGGAACCTCTTCAAAGAGGATCTTTGCTGTGATGCTTTCATAGTCTTGTTTGTAGACAGCTCTATCAAGAATCTCCTGCAAAAGGATATTCATGTCAATATCATCCTTGGCTGAACGGCAATTCACATGCGGCTTTCGCTCTTCCCGGACGCTCTGCACAAGCTTTTTCAAGGAGTCATTCAATGTAACGGTCCCCGTCAGCTTGTAAATATCGTACACATGCCGGGAATGCTCATAAACGGCATCCGATAGGTAGTAGTCTCCCAGTGCGAATACCTTGTCAATCAAAGTGCGTTCTGCTGACTGGACATTCAACGCAAAGGGCTGTAAGTCATACTGTTTGATCAGCTCTGTATAGCCGTTACGCTCCAGATAATCATAAATCAAGCTGGATGCCAACATCTTCTTACAAGGATATGCTTTGATGTAAACCGCCGTCTCCACAATCAAGTGTTCTTTCAAATAGCTGGTTTGGAAAATTGTAGGATAGTCCACAATATACCGGTTATAATCCCGGCGACTACGGACATTTTCTGGATTGGCAAGGGTAAACCCAAATTCATCAATAATAGAAACGATAACCTCTTTTAGATTCTTCCGCTGTCCTTCGGTAGGGTGTGATTCGGTCTCGATATTCAAATCAATATCTTCGGAAAAGCGGTTTATCAATTTGTAGCACTTAGAAAGAGACGTGCCACCTTTGAAAATAATATTGGGCAGTTTGGTCACGATTCGATGAAGAAACAGTGTTACATAGTAGTCCTTTTCGATGATGCTGGCCTCAATACCGGTATCCTCGGATACCCGGAGAAGAACCTGTTCAAACAGAGCTTGATCATTGTGTAACACTATAAATCACCTCGCTCTCAATCAGCGTTCGCATTGCTTTATCCGGGAACACCGGCGCATAGGTTGAAATGTCCTTTCTGGTAATCTTTCGGTCTGAAATGAATCTTGCGATGATTGCTTTCTTTTCATCATTGAGCAAATCTGAGGTCAAGTCATTCATCAGTTCCAGAAAGCTCAGGACATCCGCATTCGCTGCTGTAATTCTCGTTCTGGCTCTCCGAAGCCGTACTTTCTGCTTTCCAACATACACATCCCGGCTGCGAGTCGTTTCATTATTGGTGTACACCTCAATAACATTGGGCATCTGCGTTGTCAGCCGGAGCTGATTCTGAAAGGTGATACCAGAGTAGTATCCAACAGTTTCCCCTTTCTGGGAGATGTACTTTCGTTCAATAACCTTTCTGGGGTTCAGCAGGCTCTTGCCGAAAGGCGTCTGGGTGGGGATATAATAAACGCCCTTTTCGTAGCGAACAAGTTTCCCCTCTTCACAAAGCTGATTGAGCTGCTTATAAATCCATGGCCGGGAATAGTTTCCAAAGGAAAGCTCTGAGGACAAAATAGGTTCATTGACTCCATACTGCTGCAAAAGGGATTCAAACAGGGTCATCTTTCACATCTCCTTCCATATAGTATATTCTCTTTCAAAGAAATTATAACATTTTCTACTTGATTAGTCAACTATTTGATATTTATCTGAGTGTCTTTCTTCCAGCACTCCTATGACACAAAAACGATACCCAGCAGTTTCAAACTGGGTATCGTTTTTTATTGGAATGTTTACCGGGTCTCTTTTTTGAGGGCCTTGATGTTCTGGGAGAACGCTTTCCAGGAATCCTTGGCTACGTTGCCAACCTCGGTCAGTCGCTTTTGCAGTTCTTCCCGGTTGGGCACGTTTTTCTGCCGGGGCTGTACCGTCAGGCTTTGCTCCACCGTCTGGCTATGCTCCACCGTCTGGCAACGCCGCTCTGCTTCCAGTGCTTCCGCCCGGGCCATTGCCGCAAGCTCCTGACGGATGTCTTCCGCTTCCTGGGTCTTTTGTTCCAGGGCGGCCTTTGCTTCAGCCAGTTCCCGCTGGGTGGATTCCAGGCTCACGGCCAGGAAGCGAATATTCTCGGTCTGACCGTTCTTTTCCCGGGTCAGCTCCTCTACCTTTTTTTCCAGGTTTTCCAGCTCCAGGTCCCGGCGGCGCAGCATCCCCTCCATCCGTTCCAGAAAGGAATCGACCTCCGCCACATTATATCCCCGCAAGCCCCGGGAAAACTCTACTTCCCGGACAATATCCGCATCCATTGCCATTCCTCCGCCTTTTTATCTTTTAGTTGGGGACGTTCACGCGGTTGGCCATATCCAGCACCACGTTGCAGTCAAAGTAGTTGGTAAAGAGATTGCTGCGCCAAGCCATGGCATTGCCGGTGACCATCAGGCGGCTCTGGTGTACATAGGTAATGTTGATATCCGTCTTGATCTCCTGGGTGGTGGCACCTACAAAGTAGCGATACCCGGCATCATACAGCACGGAGAACTTGTTGCCGGAGTAATCGTCAATGTCCGTACCCCGGGCAAAGACGATGGTATCCACTTCCCCAATGATGGGAATCACCTGGCTGGTGAAGTTCTGAATGTCCGTGCGGATCTCATTGACGCTCAATTGCTTGTAATCCTTGTTGGCGTAGCTGTAGCAAGCCAGGGTGTAGCCCTTTGCCCGCAGCGCATCCGCCACGGCCTTGGCCTCGGTGATCTGGGCCTGACGCTGCTCCTCGCCCTTGCTGGAATAGGAGCTGTCGGTCCGGTAGCCGAAGACACCCTGAGAGCCGGTAACGGCCAGGGTGGCCCGGGAACCCTTATAGGAGAAGTCCGGATGGGCCTTGATAAAGTTTTCCAGAATGGGAACCAGGTCATAATCGCCTACCAGGGACTGATTGTTCATGTCCACATAGGCGGCCTTGATGTCGCCGTTGCCGTCCAGCACCAGCTTATTGGCAAAGCCCGCACCCATGGCATCGGGTTCGCCGTCTTTGTTGCCGTCTACCATGTACTCAAAGTAGTTGACCATGGTCTCGGTGATCATCACCGGCTTTTTGCCCTCAGGCAGGTAAATGGAGTCATAGGCAAAGTTCATGCTGCCGGTCAAATCCTGATTGCTGGCCACAAAATGCTTGAAGTCCACCAGTACGTAGCCGTTGTTATACAGCTGGTCCAGAATTTTGGAGAATTCCTCGGTGGAAACGAAGTTCCGGTTGTATTGGCCGCCGTTTTCCTTATCGGCATAGGCCCGGACCGGATCTTGCATCAGCACATGGAAAGACAGGTTGGGAATGGCGTTGACATCCTTCCACTCCACCAGCTTGGCCTTTTCATTCAGGTAAGCGGCTTTCTTGGCGTTCAGCTCCGTCTTGAGTTCTTCGTTGCTGCCGGTATAGCTGTCCAGCACCTCAATGGCACCGGCATAGTCATACTCTGTGGCCTTTAGTTCCGCCTCGGAAAGCAGCGTCTGGTACGCCCGGGCTGCCTCGTCCGCTTCCTGGCTGGCGGCAATGGACTCCTGCTGAGCCTTTTCGTCCTTGATTTTCTTGTTCTTAAAAGCGTTGGTCAGCGCACCGGACACAAAGGAGATCACCAGCAGCACCGCCACACCGGCGATGACCACCGGCAAATAGGCTTCCTTGAAAATCTGCATCTTGGTGGGACGCTTTCTTCTTCTGCGGCGGCCATCCTCACCAATGGGGTCCGGCTCCGGATTTTTCCGGCGGTTGATCGGCTCCATATACCAGCTCAGGAACTTGGAAAACAGGCTGGGCTTCTGGGGCTTTTTGGTTTTCTCCGTTTTTTGCTTCTTGGCGGGCATTTTGATTTTCGGCAGCTTGAAACGCTTCCGGTCCTCCCGGGTGCTGGGCTCGTCTACAGGCCCGGTGCCGTAGTCCTCACCGTAGGGTGCATCCTCCTGGGGATAGTCCTCCTGAGGATACTCTTCCTGCCCCTCTTCCGACTCCCGGCGTTCCCGTCTGGGGAAATACAGGTCCTCACCCAAATCATCGCCCTCGGTGTAGTCCCCGTCATCCTGGGGGGCGTTTTCATCCTGGGCGTAGGAGTCAAACCCATCCTCCTGGGCAAACTCCTGCTGGTCTAAATCGTAATTTTCATAATCCTCCGGAGTCAGTTCCTGGTCGTCCAGCTCAAAATCCTGAAAATTCTCCGGGTTTTCTCCGGCTTTGGGCTTTTCAGTCCCGTCCAGATCGTCATCATCAAACTGAGACAGATCAAATTCACCGGGGTCGTCACTATTCAAAAACTCTTCGGGGTCAAACCCCATGTCTTTTTCAAAATCGAAATCCATATCGAAATCATTCTTATCCATGGCAAATCCCTACCTTATGGTATAATCGATTATATTCTATCATCCCGGGTAAAAAAAAGCAAGATGAATTGACATAAAACTAGATTAAGATTGCATGAATCTTTTTGAGCTTTCCCGAAACTTTCTTGCTTTTGGCGCCGTTTTATGGTATCATGTCCGGGAAATTCAGAAAACACGCCGGAGGGTTCCCTATGGAAAAAATCACCAGCTTTACCATTGACCATCTGCGCCTACAGCCCGGCCTTTATGTGTCCCGGAAGGATACCGCCGGAGGCCAGACCGTTACCACCTTTGACCTGCGCCTGACAAGCCCCAATGAAGAACCGGTTATGAACACCGCCGAGGTCCATACCATGGAGCATCTGGCCGCCATCTATCTGCGAAATGAGCCGGAGTGGAAAGACAAGGTTCTCTATTTTGGCCCTATGGGCTGCCGCACCGGCTTTTATCTGCTGCTATTTGGGGACTACAGCTCCCGGCAGGTACTGCCCCTGGTGACCGACTGTTTCCGCTTCATCCGGGACTACCAGGGACAAGTCCCCGGTGCCAGCCCCAAAGACTGCGGCAACTACCTGGACATGAACCTGTCTATGGCAAACTACTGGGGCAGAAAATACACCCAGCTTTTGGAAAACATTACAGAAGACCGGCTTGTTTACCCGGAGTAAGGAGAATAGAATGACAAAACTCGGAATTATCGGAGCCATGGACCAGGAAGTGGAAATCCTGGTGGCCGCTATGGAACACTGCACCCAGCAAACGGTTGCCGGAAGCCGCTTTTTTGAGGGTACTCTGGAGGGGCTGCCCGCCGTTGTAGTCCAGTGCGGCATTGGCAAGGTCAACGCCGCACTGTGCGCCCAGATCCTTTGCTCCAATTATCAGGTGACCCACCTGGTAAACACCGGTATTGCCGGTTCCCTCACCCCGGAGCTGGATATTGCGGACCTGGTTATCAGCCAGGATGCCATGTACCACGATGTGGACTGCACGGAGTTCGGCTATCCCTACGGCCAGGTTCCCAGAATGGACACCCTGACTTTCCCCGCGGACGAGCAGCTGATGGCCTGGGCCTTTGCCGCTGCCGAGGCCGTAAACCCGGGTCACGCCAAAATCGGCCGGGTGGCCAGCGGCGACCAGTTCATTGCCAACAAGGAGCGGAAGGACTTTATCATTGAAAAGACCCAGGCCCTCTGCACGGAAATGGAAGGTGCCGCCATTGCCCAGACCGCTTACCGAAACGGCGTTCCTTTCGTCATCCTCCGGGCCATTTCCGACAAGGCGGACAACAGTGCCCAGATGGACTACCCCACCTTTGAAAACATGGCTGCCCACCACTGCGCCCAGGTGACCCGGGCCATGGCAAAAACCCTGTTTGAAAGCGAGAATCAGGCCTGACGGCCACACCAAAGCACCTATTAAAACGCCCCGGCTCTTCCTGAGTCGGGGCGTTTCCCTATGAACGCAAGAAAGAGAGGCCATTTCCGCAACGGCCTCTCTTTTCGTATTTTCTGACTCTCTTAGCCTTCGAAATCGCCCTCATCGGCAACAGGCTCATCGGATTCCGGCTCCTGAGCTACAGGCTCTTCTGTGGCAGGGGTCTCCTGGACAGGCTCTTCTACGGGCATCTCTTCGGAAGCGGGAGCTTCTTCGGAAACCGGGGTCTCCTCAGCGGCAGGAGCTTCTTCCTCCATACCCTCATCCCAGGGGCAGCAGCCGATCACACGCTTGGCCCAGGCAACCACCTTATCACCGTAGGCAGCCAGCAGATAAACCACACCGGCAATGGCAGCCAGCACAGCCAGAACTTTAACGACAGCATTCAAGGTTTTCATAGGAATATCCTCCATTTCATATGTTGCAACATGGAAATACACAGAACCCACCACATCTACAAAACCTGGGAACCGAGTTCTTGCTTTCTATAGTATAGCCAACTCCCGGGCAAAATGCAAGAGAGATTTGGGAAAAAAGCGCAAATTGCCCCTTTTGTACCAAACTTCCCCGAAAAATCCAATTTTTACCCTTTTCCCAGGAGCCAACGCAGCTTTTTCCGGTTCAGAATCCAACTGCACCCGGTCAGCACCAGCAAAATCACCGCCAGTTCCAGCAGCTTTTCTCCCCACATGGCTACAGAAGACGTAAACCCCATAACCGGAATGCCCCACCGGGGGAACCAGACGGAAATAGCCGTCATCACCGGGTTCTGGTGCCAGGCAAAGTAAATCAGGCTGTTTTGCCCCAGGTAGATGGCAGGCTTCCAGCACATCCAGCAAGCGGCAATAATCACCGCGCCAATGCCTCCAAAGGCAGACAGATAGCTGAGCGGTGCAATGCCGTACTGACTGCTGAAAAGGTCCAGCACCGGGGCCTTTCCCAGAATTCCTGGCATCCCTGCCGCCAGATTCACAAGTCCAAAGGCGAAAAAGGCCAGAATGCCCCAGCGGCTTCTGGAATGCTCTAAAATCCAGCTGCCCTTGTCCCGCAGCAAATACCCGCCCAGGAAAAAGGGCAGGGCCGAAAAGCACAAATCCAAATCCCAGGGCAGGGCCGGGCCGCCCAACATCCCGTAAGCAACCCCCACGGCTCCCAGGGCCAGACCGATTCCCGCCAACGCACCGGGATTTTTCACGTACCGCACCAAAAAATAGGCCCCCAGTTCCAGGAAAAACAGGCAGGCCAGAAACCACAGCGTCCACATCCGCCGCTGCAGCAGCACCTGGGCCGTAAGGGTCATGACTCTGGGCCAGATGGCGTTTCCCCGAACCGTGGTCAGATACCCCTCGGATAGAATCATGGGAATGGCCAGGGTCACATAGGGCAGCAGCAGCCCCCGGCACTTCCCTTTCAAAAACACAGGAAAGGGCTTGTCTGCCCGGAACAGGAACCCGGACAAAAAGAAAAACAGGGGTACATGAAAGGTAAACAGCCAATTTGCCACCGGATGACCGGAAATGATATGAGAAAATAAAATTGCTAAAATTCCAAAGCCTCTGGCCGCATCCACCCAGGCCACCCGCTCTTTGGATGCCATGGCATCCCCTCCTTGTGCCGTTTTTCTGTCATTATACGAAAAGCAGGTCTTCCCGTCAAGTGCGCAACGAAGCCGCCGCTTTCGTCAATTCTGCTCTTTATAGGCACGGCCCCAGGCTTCCATGGCATCCATAATGGGGCGCATGGACTCTCCCAGTTCAGACAGTGCGTACTCCACCCTGGGCGGGACCTCCGGATAGACGGTGCGGGTGATGATGCCGTCACTCTCCATGGAACGAAGACTGTCGGTCAATACCTTTTGGCTGATGCCCTCCAAATCCTTTTTCAGTTCGTTGAACCGCCAGGGGCGCGCCAGCAAATTGCGCATGATCAGCAGTTTCCATTTGCTGCCGATCATCTGGACGGTGGTGGCTACCGGGCAAGCAGGAAGTTCTTCTTTTGTCAGCATATATAGCACCTCTTTTTGAATGTTATATTTTTATTATAGTGCAGCGCTCCAAAAAACGCAAGAGCCAATCTCCTTGCCCAATAGTTACCAAAAGGTGACTGAGTAATAAAATAGTGCGTACTTGTGCCATGAAAAATTCCGAGTAAAATAAGAATCACAGAGGGGCGATACACCCGCTGAATACAATCTGGAGGTAATAATATGGCACTTTCTAATCTCTTTGGCTGGCACAAGAAGACGGAGGCTTCCGCTCCCGCAGCAGCTTGCGGCACCGCCTGCGGTGCCGGTGACAAGCCCACTGAAAAGCCCGCCGCCTGTGGCACTGCCTGTGGTGCTGCTGACAAGCCCGCTGAGAAGCCCGCCGCCTGCGGCACTGCTTGCGGCGCAGGTGACAAGCCCGCCGAGAAGCCCGCTGCCTGTGGCACTGCCTGTGGCACTGCCTGTGGCACTGCCTGTGGTGCTGCTGACAAGCCCGCTGAGAAACCCGCCGCCTGCGGCACTGCCTGTGGTGCAGGTGACAAGCAGTAAAAATCCAAGGGGTATGCTCCAAGGAAAACTTGGGGCGTATCTCCAAGAGGGCAGCCGCCCCTGCACTTTTGGAGATACGTCCCATCACAACAAGGAGGCTCATTATGAAACAGTATTTTTCTTTCCAATGGCACATCACCGATGAATGTGACCAGCGGTGCAAGCACTGCTACATCTTCTCTGAAAACTGCAACAAAAAGCTGGATGCCATGTCCTGGCAGCAAATGCAGGACACATTCTACAACTGCCTGGACTTCTGCCAGGTCTATGACCGTCTGCCCTATTTTTACATCACCGGCGGCGACCCCATTCTCCACCCGGACTTCTGGCGTCTGTGTGGGCTTCTGAAACAGCACAGCATTCCTTTTACCATTCTCGGAAACCCCTTCCACCTGACCGATGAAGTTTGCCGGAAGCTCAAAGAATACGGCTGCGAAAAATACCAGCTTTCCATTGACGGATTGCGTGAAACCCACGACTGGTTCCGCAAGCCCGGCAGTTTTGACTGCACTTTGGAGAAAATCGGCTGCATCAATCGGGCGGGCATCCGCTCTGTGGTAATGACCACCGTTTCCGGCACGAACATTGACCAGCTACCCGGAATCATCGATGCGGTGGTAAAGGCCCATGCCAATGTCTTTGCGTTCGCCCGCTATTGCCCCACCAGCGAGGAAAAGGATGTGGGCATTGAGCCGCTGCGTTACCGCAAGCTGCTCTCTGACTGTGACCAGAAATTCAAGGAATACGAGGCCGCCGGTTGTGAGACCTACTTCAACAAGAAAGACCATCTGTGGACACTGTACGAGTACGAAACCGGTGCTTTCAAAATCCCCGAAGCCGTAGAGGAGGGCATGATCTACGGTGGCTGCAACTGCGGCAACTGCCACCTGACCATCCTCCCCACAGGAGATGTTTACGCCTGTCGCCGGGTACAAAACAGCAAAGTAGCCAATGTGTTCACTGACCGACTGGCGGATGTCTGGGTGTGCCAGATGGAGCAGTACCGGGATTACAAGAAATTTGAAAAGTGCAGCAAGTGTGAGCTTTTGGCGTTCTGCCGGGGCTGTCCCGCCGTGGCCAGCGGAAAGGACGGAAACTTTTACGCCGCCGACCCCCAGTGCTGGAAGGAGATCAAGGAAAATGCCTGATATTTTTGAAACCATTGCTCACCGCCGTTCCATCCGGCGGTTTGAGCCGAAGCAAATTGAAGAAGCCGCCTTGCAGCAGATCATTCAGGCCGGTTTATATGCGCCCAGCGCAGGAGGACGGCAAGGCGTGATCTTCGCTGTCTGTCAGGACAAAGAAGTAAACGAACGGCTGGGAAAAATCAAGCGGGCAAATTCCCATCCCCGCATGGCAACGGCCACCAGCTTTGTTTCCCGGGAGCAGCCCAGCATCGCAGATGATCCCAAGCTGACAAACGCCTTTTATGGCGCACCAACTGTGATCACCATGTTCGCACCGAAGAATTTCCTGTTCTCCGTAGATGACTGTGCGGTTGCGGCAGAAAATATGATGCTAGCGGCGGATGCCCTGGGTATCGGCTCCTGCTACATCGGACAGGGCTGGCCCGCCTTTGACGACCCTTACGGACAGGAAATCTTGCGGCAGTGGATCATTCCAACAGACCATTACGCCGTCATGCAATTGCTCTTGGGTTATCCCAAGGAGGGCGATAAGCACCCCACCCCGAAGCCCAGAAAAGAGGGCCGGGTGATCCGAATCGGAGGTATTGTAAAATGAACGCACAAACCTGTTTGGAAAAACTGAAGCTCTGCGGAGTGCTGTCTTTTGCCACCGTAGATAAAAACGGCGCACCCCAGATCCGCTGCATCAGCGCGATTCATTATGAACCGGATTCTCTGTATTTCTTCACGGCACGGGGCAAGGCATTTTGTGACGAACTGCTGACCGATGGACGGGTGCAGATTCTGGCTTATACCCGGTTCAAGGAAATGATCCGGCTGTCCGGCAAGGCCGTTCCCGCTGCGGAGCAGGAAGAAAAAATCAACAGGATCTTTACAGAACAGCCCTATCTTGCCAATGTATATCCCGGAGATACCCGAAAGATCGGCATCATCTTTGAATTGAAGAACTTCTCCATCGAATATTTCAATTTGGGTGTGAACCCCATCTTCCGAGAAACCTATACTGTCGGTCTGTGTCCGGTGGAGGAGAAGGGCTATCGTATCACCGATGCCTGCATCGGCTGCGGCACCTGCCTGAACCACTGCCCCCAGAAGTGCATTGTTCCCGGCGCGCAATACACCATCCAGCCGGAGCATTGTCTCCATTGCGGGGCGTGCTATGAAAACTGTCCGGTAAAGGCGGTGGAAAAGCTATGAATCAAGCACAGCGGCGGCTGTTTCTCATCAAATCGCTTTTGAACGAGAAAACAGAATATCGGGATATGGCTATTCCGGCAGAGCCGGAGCACCAACGGCAGCTTTTGCGGGGCCTGATGAATATCCGGAATTCACGGCCTATTGATGTGGATTTTCTGGCCGTGCAGGATGACTATCTGCAAGGGGAACTGGCAGCCAAAGGCATTACGGACATCGAGAATTTAGTCCCTGTTCAGCCAGGGCTGTACCTCTGGCAGGGAGATATTACAACCCTGAAATGCGATGCCATCGTCAATGCCGCCAATGCAGGACTCACCGGCTGCTATATTCCCAGCCACCGCTGCATTGACAACGCCATTCACACCTTTGCAGGGGTGGAACTGCGCCTTGCCTGTGGGGAACTGATGGAACAGCAGGGCTACCCCGAACCCACCGGACAGGCAAAAATCACCCCAGCGTTTAATCTTCCCTGCAAGTATGTACTGCATACCGTTGGACCCATCGTCAAGGGACGGGTAACAAAACAGGATGAAGCACTTCTCGCCTCCTGCTACCGCTCCTGCCTGGAACTGGCGGCAGAAAACGGCTTGGAAAGTGTGGCGTTCTGCTGTATTTCCACGGGAGAATTTCATTTTCCCAATGAGCAGGCGGCGCAAATCGCCATAGAAACCGTGAAACAGTTTATGAATACTAAAACCAGTGTAAAGAAAGTGATCTTCAATGTTTTCAAAGACTTGGACAACGAAATCTACGCCCGATTGCTGGGCGCAAATGAATAATTTGCAGACCGCTCTGAGCCAGGCGGATACCGTGGTGATCGGTGCCGGGGCCGGTCTTTCAACCTCTGCCGGATTCGTTTACACCGGAGAGCGGTTCCAGAAATACTTTTCGGATTTTGAGAAAAAATATGGCTTTCAGGATATGTATTCCGGTGGGTTCTACCCCTTTGCAACGCCAGAGGAGCATTGGGCCTATTGGAGCCGTTATATTTTCATCAACCGGTATATGGATGCCCCCAAGCCGGTCTATGAAACTCTTTTGAAGCTGGTGGCCGAAAAAGACTATTTCGTGATCACCACCAATGTGGACCACTGCTTTCAAAAGGCGGGTTTTGATAAAAAGCGGCTGTTCTATACCCAGGGGGATTACGGCCTGTTCCAGTGCAGTACCCCCTGCTGTCAGGAAACCTTCGAAAATGAAAAAACCATTCTCGAAATGGTGGGACGGCAGGAAGACATGAAAGTCCCCACAGAGCTTCTGCCTGTCTGCCCCCACTGCGGCAAACCCTTGACCATGAATCTCCGCTCCGATGATCGGTTTGTAGAGGACGAGGGCTGGCACCGGGCAGCACAGCGGTATGAACAGTTTCTCCGCAGTCGGGGCAATGGGAAAATTCTTTTTCTGGAATTGGGCGTTGGTTATAACACCCCGGGGATCATCAAGTATCCGTTCTGGCAAATGACCGCACGAAATCCCAATGCCACCTATGCCAGTATCAACCTTGGGCAAGCCATTTGCCCAAAGGAAATACAGCAGCAATCCATCTGCATGGATGGGGACATCGGTGAGACCCTTGCATCCTTATAAAGAAAAGAAGCCGCTGGGAGGAAAACAGCGGCTTCTTTTGGAGAATATTTTGTGTTTATGCGGTCTTTACAGAGGCCGCTCTTTTCTTGTCCAGGATGCTCAGAGCCACCACCGAGCCGGAAAGAACCAGGCCCACCACGTCGGTCATGGTGCCGGGGTAGATCATCATCAGGCCGCCCAGCAGTGCCAGTCCTCTGCGGAACCAGCTGAGTCTTCCAAAGAGGTAGCCCTCCATGGCGGCGGATACCGAGGCGATGCCTACAAGAGAGGTAACGGTAATGAGAATGACCTCGGGAACGGTGGTATCGATCAGCAGCATTGAGGGGCTGAGGGCAAAGGCATAGGGTACGATGAACGCGCCAATGGCCAGTTTTGTGGACTCCAGAGCGGTTTTCATGGGGTTTGCCTGGGCAATGGCGGAACCGGCATAGGCGGCCAGAGCCACCGGCGGGGTCAAATCTGCCACGATGCCAAAGTAGAAGACGAAGAAGTGGGCCGCCACCATGGGAACACCCATCCGCACCAGAATCGGGGCGCAGGTGGCTGCCATGATGCAGTAGGTGGCGGTGGTGGGAACACCCATGCCCAGAACGATGCAGCAAATCATGGTCAGGAACAGGGCGATCAGCACATTGTCTCCCGCCAGAACCACAATGGCGTTGATAATCACATTGGCCAGGCCCGTCATGGTGATGGTACCGGCAATAATGCCCGCAATGCCACAGGCCGCCGCCACGGTGATGGAACCCTGGCCACCGGCTGCCAAAGCTTCCAGCAGCCGCATGGGGGTGATGCGGGTCTCGGCACTAAAGAGGGTGACTACGATACAGGCAACAATAGACAGAGCCGCGGCGTACTGAATGCTCTTCTGGCTGGTGCTGACCAGGTAAATCAGTAGCACCATAGGAAGCAGCAGATAGCTCTTTTTCAGCAGCGGGACGATCTTGGGAAGCGACTCCTTGGGAAGACCCCGCAACCCCATTTTCTTGGCTTCCAGATGGACGGAGATAAAAATACCGGTAAAATACAGCAGTGCCGGAAGCACGGCTTTCAGGGCGATCTGGCCGTAGGGGATCTGCACATAGTCTGCCATCAGGAAAGCGGCTGCGCCCATAATGGGGGGCATGATCTGGCCGCCGGTGGAGGCAGCGGCTTCCGCAGCCCCGGCAAACTCCGGCTTATAGCCCGCTTCTTTCATCAGCGGAATGGTCACGGCACCGGAACCCACCGTATTGGCTACGGAAGAACCGGAGACCACGCCCTCCAAGGCACTGGCCACCACCGCCACCTTGGCAGGGCCGCCGGAAAACCGGCCTACCAGAGCGTTGGCCGCCTGGATGAAGTAATCCGCAATGCCGGTGCGCTCCAAGAAAGCACCGAAGACGATGAACACCACAATGAACTTGGAACAGACATTGATGGGGGTTGCCAGAATGCCCTCTTTTCCGTAGAACAGATACCGGATGGAGTAATTGATTTTGCCCCAGAGCGAGGGGTTGGAAAGTCCTGCGGTAAGGGCATAGATTAGGAAGCACCCGGCCACCAGCAGAATGGGCAGGCCCACGCTTCTGCGGCATACCTCTGCCAGGGCCACAATGCCTACAATGCCTATGACAATCTGATAGTCCGCAAAGATGCTGCCCTGCTGGATGATGGTCTTGGCGTTAAAGGCATAGTACAAAAACGCCGCGGTACCCAGAGTCATCAGCACCAGGTCATACCAGGGGATGTAGTTCACCCTCTGTCGACCCTTTTTCGCCGGGAACACCAGGTAGCCCAGCAGCACGATCCAGGCCACAAAGGTGGTCAGCCGCAATTCCTCCAGCCAACTAGCAAAGAGGGTCACGCACAGGCAAAATACAGAAAACGTTGCCAGAATCAGATTCACGGCGATTCTGGGTTTTCCCTCCCAGATACGGACGTTGGATTCCCGGTCATATTTCTTCATGACCTCATCCAGGCCCATGGGTTCCTGGGCTTTTTTATCAAACAGACTCATAGAAGATTCCCTCCTTTTGGATCATCGGAAACGCTGAAGAAACGGCCCTCTGCTGCCGTTTCTTCGGCGTTCCCTCACTCCGGCGAGGCGGGGGGTACCGCCTCGCCGGAATAAATTACTGTGCATCTACGGTAATGCCCTTTTCGGCAAAATACTTGGCTGCGCCCTTGTGGAACGGAGCGGTCATGCCGGAGGTGGCATTGTCCAAGCTCAGCTCCGCACCCTTGCCGTTTTCCTTGGCAATGTCGGCGGCGTTGTCAAAGATGGCCTTGGTCAGATTATAAACACTGTCCTCGGAAGCATCCTTGGAAACGATCAGGGTGGCCTTGACGGTAACGGTAGATACGTCGCTTGTCTGGCCGGGATAGGTACCGGCAGGGATGGTATAGGCGGTGTAGAACGGGCAGGACGCCATCATAGCATCAGCCACGGTACCGTCAATGGGGACCAAGTATGCGGAATTGGTGGTACACAGCTCCGTAATGGCGGGGGTGGGTGCGCCGGCTACGATGAACGCCGCATCGATCTTGCCGTCTTTCAAAGCGTCCGCGCTGTCCGCAAAGCTCTGATACTGGGCCTTGATGTCATTCTCCGTCAGACCGGCAGCGGTCAGCACATCCATGGCGTTGAAGTAAACGCCGGAACCGGGTGCGCCAATGGATACGGCCTTGCCTTTCAGGTCTGCCACGGACTTGATGTTTGCATCCATGGTCACCAGCTGAACAGACTCGGCATAGAGTCCGGCAACGACCCGGAAAGAATCCACCTTGCCGGTGCTTTCAAAGGAGCGGGTACCCTCCCAGGCGTAGGCCATGACATCGGACTGGACGGTACCCAGCTGATAGTCACCGGACTGGATGCCCTGGATATTGGCCTTGGAGCCGTCGGTGGCAACCACGGTCACATCAATACCCGCTTTATTCTTAATGTACTGGCCCAGAACGCCACCGTAGCCGTAATAGGTTCCGGCAGAACCGCCGGTACCCATGGTCATCTTGGAAGCGGAGGTCCCGCCGCCGCAGGCAGCCAGAGAAAGGGTCAGGGCCGTGGTCAGGGCCAAGGTAAACAGTTTCTTGAATTTCATAGATGTTTCCTCCTTTTCATTTTTGGACGCTCCAAAAACTTGATGGGTGCATTATATCGCAGTTTTTGCATTTTTTCAAGAGCGAAATTGCATCATTTTATGCTGTGCGGACATTTGTTTTCGGACATATACCGTATGAAGCCTTAATTATTCTATGTTTTTAATGTTTTTTCTTTTCCGTTTCGTCTTTTTGCACATTTCTAATTTCAGTTTTAAGTGTATTTTTTACAATTCCAGCAGTCGAAATGCTTCTATTTATTATTTACGGTCTTTTGCAGGATTTATGACATCTGAAAGAGCATTAAATTCGTCGTGCATTTTTGGCATTTTCCTACACGTTCTATTCTTCATTTTCCGCGTTGATTTTCAGAATTTATTCCCATTTTAATCATTTTACACAAATTTGCGGTCATACTCTGTTCATATTTTGAAACTCCAAAGTGTCGGAATGACTTGCATTTTTCCCCCGCGGCGAGTATACTGACATGGAAAAACGCAGGAGAGGAGGAAAGGAAATGCAAAAAGCCCTTCCCTCCCCTTTTTTGCGAATAGAAAGGAAGTTTTTTAATGGCAGCTCCTGAAACGAACAATGAAGTGGTGTATGATGCCAGCACTCTGGCCGCTCCCAAGCGTCTGCTGCTGGGTGTACAGCATCTGTTCGCCATGTTTGGCGCAACGGTACTGGTTCCCGCTCTGACCGGCCTGGACGTGGCCAACGCCCTGCTGTTTGCAGGACTCGGCACCCTGCTGTTCCACCTAATCACCGGCAGAAAGGTTCCCGCATTCCTGGGTTCCTCCTTCGCCTTTATCGGCGGCTACAACGCCATCCGCGCCCACGGTGTGGGTGATGAGCTTCTCCCCTACGCCTGCTTCGGTGTGGCCTGTGCCGGTCTTGTGTACCTGGTCATGGCGTTCTTCTTCAAGCAGTTCGGTGCCAAGAAGGTCATGCGCTACTTCCCCCCCATCGTCACCGGCCCCATCATCATCTGCATCGGCCTGACCCTTTCCGGCTCCGCCGTGACCAACTGCTCCGCCAACTGGTGGGTGGCTCTGGTTGCAATTCTTATTGTAGTCGGCTGCAACATCTGGGGCAAGGGCATGGTGAAGATCATCCCCATTCTGCTGGGTGTGATTGGCTCCTATGTCTTCTCCATGATCGTGGATCCCGCCTCCCGGGAGAACCTGGTAAAGCTGGTCAGCGAGGCCAAGTGGATCGGTCTGCCCATTGTCTGGAACAAGACCGCCCTGTCCATCTTCGGAAACAACCTGGACACCGGGATGCTGGTCACCGCCATCGTCACCATCATGCCCATTTCCCTGGCCACCATGATGGAGCATGTAGGCGACATCTGCGCCATCTCCTCCACCGTTGGCAAGAACTTCGTAGAAGACCCCGGCCTGCACCGGACCCTGGTAGGCGACGGCCTGGCAACCACCCTGGCTTCCCTCTTCGGTGCCCCCGCCAACACCACCTACGGCGAGAACACCGGTGTGCTGGCTCTGAGCAAGGTTTACGACCCCAAGGTTATCCGTATGGCCGCTTTCTTCGCCATCATCCTGTCTTTCTGCCCCAAGTTCTCCGCACTGATCGTGGCCATGCCCGCCGCTACCATGGGCGGTGTCAGCTTGGTACTCTACGGCATGATCTCCGCCGTGGGTGTCCGGAACGTGGTTGAAAACCAGGTAGACTTCACCAAGAGCCGCAACGTTCTGATTGCCGCCATGATCATGGGTCTGGCCGTGGGCGTCAGCTATGCCGGTTCCATCCAGATTCCCGTAGGCTCCATCACCATCAACCTCTCCGGTCTGGCTGTGGCCGCTCTGGTGGGCATTGTGATGAACGCCGTTCTTCCCGGCAAGGACTACGAGTTCGGCGCCAACGAGCAGGGCGATACCGCCGTGGTCAACTTCGGCAGCCGCGCCCAGAAGTAATTCAAAACCTCATAAAACCCACAACCCCCATACCAGGCTTCGCCTCGGTATGGGGGTTCTCTTTTTTCATTTACTTTCTTTGCAGTGCGTAGTCGTTGTGGAGCCAGCTGATGCGCACGTCCGGGTCGGTGCAGATGACGGCGTTGCCGCGGCTGTACATGCACTTGCCCTCCGGGGCTTTTCCGGCGGCCATGGAACGTAGGGCCTTGAGGGCTGCGGGACCGGCAGGGCCGTCATCGAAGACCACCAGATTCTCTGAGCCGGTTTTTAGATGGCCGGTGGCCTCGTCAATATAGGGTCCCAGGACGGTGCCGTCCTCATAGGTGTAGAACCGGGTTTCCCCCTCGGATACGGGGAAGCCGCAGAGAATGGCCAGGGATTTGGGTCCGGTGTAGATGCCGGTGGCGATTTTCTCCGCTCCGGTTGCCGCGGGGACCATCAGATAGACAGAAATCGGCACCTCATACAAACACCGGGAGAAGCCCTCAATAGTAAAGAACACCCCCTGGTCCGCCCCCTGGTCCAGCAGCGTCTGGGCCACTGCGTCCACCACAAAGGCATTTTTCGCCCAGCCAAAGTCCAACAGGGCGTTTAGCTCATTTTCCTGGGCAAAGCGGAGATACTCTTCACTGACATGCAGTTCTACCCGGTTCTCCCCCAGCAGTTCCAGACGGATGTGGCTGTCAGAGGAGAGATAGGTCATCAGCTCTTTTACAAATGCTGCGGCCTCGGGGTTTCTGTCCGGGTCATAAAGCTGGGCATCATGGTCATTTTCACAGGCAAACAGGGCGTTGTAGCGGCTGTAAAGAGGGGCAAAGTACAGTGCGCGGCTGCCGGTCCGCGCCCAGGACTCCAAAGCTTCATAGAGTTCCTTTCCAACAGTCACCGGGGTGTTGGGCTGGGTGCTGAGGGTATAGAGATTCACGGTGTTTTCCGTCTCTACGCTGTCCAGCTGGGCAGCGGCAGATTGCAGGGCCTCAGAATAAAGGGCCGTCACACGGCGTTTTTCCTGAGCCACATCCTCCGCCTGGTCAAAATTGTATTCCAGAATGACCTCCTGGGCGGCGGGGGTTTTGGTGGTGACCTCAATCATCTGCCAGCCCTTTTTGGGGGTGAGCATGGTGTTCAGGGCATAGGCAAAGGCCGCCGCTCCAACGGCCAGGGCCAGTACAAAAAGAACCGTTCTCTTGGCGTAGTTTCCCTCTTTCAAATCCAGACGGTTCACTTCCGGGACATGGGGACGGCGGTCCCGCTGGTATCTAGACATAGCAGGTCTTCCTTTCGTTGGTTCTCCCGGATTTCCGGGTTTTAAAATGCCCGACTTCCTGGGGAAGCCGGGCAAAATGCGTTCAAACCTGGGACTACAGTACCGCCAGGAACAGAAGCAGCAGGAAAATCGCAAGGATCACAGCCCGGAATACCAGGCCGACGACAGCACCCTTTTTCAGTGCCTTGTAGTTGCGAATGTAATTGTGCTTCCGGAAAGCCACGCAGCCCAGCAGACTCAGCAGCGGCAGGAAGAATGCCAGGATATTGTACCAGAAAGAACCGGTATCCCGGGCGGGAGCCATATGGATCTCCTCACGGGAGGGGGCAGGCTCTTCTGCCTTTTTAGGCTCCTCGTTTTCGTCCCGAATGGTCACGCTCTTGATGGGTACATTCTTGGCACGAAGAGCCTTGTATTCCTCGATTTCCTTTTTGTTGCCGTAGACAAAGTGGTTGTTACCAATGTCCACCATCTGGGGGCCGTCCTCACTGTAATCGTGAACAGAGGGGTCGTAGGTGAACAGCTCCTTGTTCTTTTCCAGCTTGGGGTCCGGAATGGGAATGGCGGAAATCAGGCTGCGGGTGTAGGGGTGCATGGGGAAGTTAAACAGTTCCTCCGCCTCGGCCACCTCCACGATGTCGCCCTTGTAGATAACGCCGATACGGTCAGAAATGAACCGGACGATGGACAGGTCATGGGCGATGAACAGATAGGTGGTTCCCTGCTCTCTCTGGAACTTCTTGAGAAGATTCAGAACCTGGGCGCGGATGGAAACGTCCAAAGCGGAAATAGGCTCATCGGCCACCACCAGTTCCGGCTCCATGATCATGGCACGGGCCAGGCCGATTCTCTGACGCTGACCGCCGGAGAATTCGTGGGGGTAACGGGTCAGATGCTCCGGCAGAAGACCCACCTCGTTGATCATCTTCTCCACTTTCTGCACACGGTCCGCCTCATTTTCGTAGAGGTGGAAGTTGTACAGGCCCTCGGAGACGATGTAGTCAACGGTGGCACGTTCGTTCAGAGAGGCGGCGGGGTCCTGGAAGACCATCTGGATGTTCCGGATGACCTCCCGGTCCAGGGTGTGGGGGATTTTACCGGAGATCCGCACACCCTTGTACAGGATCTCACCGGCAGAACAGGGGTTTACACGGATGACCGCACGGCCAATGGTCGTCTTACCGGAACCGGATTCACCCACCAGAGAAAAGGTTTCGCCTTTGTAGATATCAAAGCTGGCGTTTTTTACGGCCTTAAAGGCTTTGTCTCCCTTGCCAAAGGTAATGTCCACATTGCGGACGGAGAGCAAAACCTCCTTGCCGGTCTTTTCATCAATGGGGCCATGCTCGGGAATATGTCTGGAAGTGGCTTCCAACTTGTTTGCTTCTTTGCTCACGACGGCATGACCTCCTTTCAAATATTAAATGCTTCCACGAGTTTCTCGTGAAGGTTCTGGATGGCTTCGGGCTTTTCGATCTTCGGTGCTCTGGGGTCCAGCAGCCAGGTCTTGGCAAAGTGGGTGTCGCTGACACGGAACATGGGCGCGTCCTGGAGCGTATCGATTTTCAGGCAGTAAGGGTTCCGGGGTGCAAAGGGGTCACCGATGATCTTGTTGTACAGGGAGGGAGGGGTACCGGTAATGGAGTACAGCTCCGTATTCCGCTGGGCAAGCTGGGGAAGGCTGGAAAGCATGGCCCAGGTGTAGGGGTGACGGGGGTCGTAGAAAACCTCTTCTACCGTACCCAGCTCCACAATCTGACCGGCATACAGCACGGCCACACGGTCAGCCACATTGGCAACCACGCCCAGGTCATGGGTGATGAAGACGATGGTGTAGCCAAATTCTTTCTGCAAGTCCTTGATAAGCTTCAGGATCTGGGCCTGGATGGTCACGTCCAGAGCGGTGGTGGGTTCGTCACAGATCAGGATTTTGGGCTGGCAGGACAGGGCGATGGCGATAACGATTCTCTGCCGCATACCGCCGGAATACTGGAACGGATAATCGTCAAACCGGTTTTCGGCGTTGGGGATACCGACCTTCTTCATCAGCTCCATGGCACGGATACGGGCCTCGCCCTCAGAGCAATGCTGGTGCTTGAGGATGATGGAGGTGATCTGCTGGCCGATGGTGATAATGGGGTTCAGAGAGGTCATGGGGTCCTGGAAGACCGTGGCGATTTTCTTACCACGGATCTGGGACAGGTCCTTGCTGTATTTGATGTTGGCCAAATCCAGAATACAGGTACCGTGGAGGCGGTTTTCCTCTTCCTCGGTGAGCTTGACCCGGAAAGTCACGGCACCGAACACATCGTTGAGAACCTGGTCATCGGTCATGTCCAGGCCCTGGCGCATGGCTTCCTTGCAGGCTTTCAGCAGCTTCTTGATCATCCGGTTCCGGGAGGACCAGTCATAGCGGCCCACGGTCAGGTAGATTTCCTTGGCCAGATGGGAGTTCCGGGTATGGGTCTCCAGGGAAATGGCCTGGGAGGTCTCCTTGTGGTACTGCTCTTTCAATGCGGCCATTTTCCGGCTATATTCCTCATTGTAAGCGGTGTCTGCCTGGGCGGCCTTGGCACATGCTGCCTGGGCGGCCTTGCGCTGCTTTTCAACGGACTCAATCTGCTTGGCCAGGTCATTGATTTTGGCGGTACAGGCCTTGATTTTGTCCTTTTCGGAGGAATCCAAGGTCAGTTTCAGGTTGAAAGCCTCGGCACGGTTAAAGCGCAGTTCTTCCAGCTGCTCCTGGAATGCCAGGCCCTCCTGGTCAGAGATGCTGGACTTGGCCTTTTTCTCAGCTTCCAGAGCCTTGATTTCCTTGTAGGTCTTGGCACCCCGCTCCAGCTTGGAGTAGGCGTCCAGGTGCATCCGGATGGAGTTGATCCGGGCAATTTCCCGATGGCCCACGTTCAGGGTGGTGTCGGCCAGTTCCGGGTCGTTGAAAATGATTTTGCCGCTGTCAACATAGCCGTTGGAATCCAGCATGTTGGCAAAGGTCTTGGTAAATACGGACTTACCGGAGCCGGACTCGCCCACGATGGCGATGGACTCTCCCTCGTAAATATCCAGGCTGATGCCACGGATGGCAGTCAGAGAACGGCCACGGACCTTGAATTTTACAACCAGGTCCTGGACGGAAAGCAATACTTTTTTCTGTTCCATGTTCCGTCCTCCTTACATATGGGTTCTGGGGTCAGACGCGTCGCCCAGGTTCTGGCCGACAACATACAAGACCACCGTGATGATGGAGGCAATGGCCACAGGACTCCAGAACTCCATCTGCCAGCCGGGGGTCACCATGGCGGCTTCCGCAGCGTAAATCAGACGGCCCAGAGACATTTCGCTCATACCCATGCCGATGTAGGACAGGAACACTTCGTAGGAAATGTAGCTGGGCAGCTCGGTAGCCAGCAGGGTCACGATGACGGAGGTCATAAAAGGCAGGATGTTCTTGGTAGCGATTTTAAACAGAGAGGTACCCAGGCACTTGGAGGCCAGATTGTACTCCCGGTCCCGGATGATCAGAACCTGATTCCGGATAAAGTAGGCAATGCTGAGCCAGCCCACGATG
The DNA here is from genome assembly GCA_934593275.1 of uncultured Oscillospiraceae bacterium. Lineage (GTDB taxonomy): Bacteria > Bacillota > Clostridia > Oscillospirales > Oscillospiraceae > Faecousia. Next base: position 25,022 of record CAKTQE010000001.1, read on the forward strand.
GTCAGGGCAAAGACCATGGTCCAGAACGTGGGGGAAAACAGCATGGACAGAACGGAAATGATCAGAATCATGGGGACGTTGCCGATGATGGTATAAACCTCCATCATAACCATATCCACTTTCTTGGAAAAGCCCCACACGGCACCCAGCATGACACCGATGGTCATGTTGATGGCGGCACACAGGAAAGCCAGGGAAATGGAAATCCGGGAGCCGTTCCACACCGCGTCAAAGGTGGACTCACCGGAGGCACCGGCACCCAGAATCCAGCGCAGCTGGGGTCCAAAATAGCTCATGGCATCAGCGGGGCTTAAGTGCTTGGCGTTGGGATCTAGGAGGTTTGCGTAGGGGTCATAGTTGGTCACAGAGGGGTAAATATACGCGAACAAAATGACAAACAGCAATAGACCCAAAGCGATGATGTTGATCTTCTTCCGGAAAAACACCCGGAACACAGACTTCCAGTAGGAATATCTGGGAGCGGCGATCTTTTCAGACTCCGCATCGTTATGGATAATGGGAGCAAAAAGCTCCTCGTCAGTAAACTGGTTCAATTCTTCTTGCATATCTATCACCTGCCCTTGGAAGTAAAGGAGATTCTGGGATCGACCATGGAAATGAGAACGTCACCCAGGATGGTGGAAACAACGGTCAGAATGGCGTAGAACAGAGTCACGCCCACGATGACACCGTTGTCATACTTGTTAATGGCAATGGTCAAGAGGTTACCGGCACCGGGAACGGAGTAAATACGCTCGGTGATGATGGCGCCGGTCATGGCAAAGAGCATACTCTGGGGAATGCCATGGACAATGGGAATGGCGGCGTTCTTCCAGATGTGCTTGGTGAAAATCTCATTCTCATTCAGGCCGCCGGAACGGGCGAACTTGACGTAATCACTGTTCATCTGGTCGATCATGTACCGGCGCATCCACTTCATGAGGTTGGCGATGCTGGGCAGGGCCAGGGAAATGATGGGCAACACGTACATGGCCTTGGAATTGGTGTCCATATCAAACAGGGTGGGCAGCTTAAACACACTGCCGCCAATAGCCTTGAACAGGAAAATGTAAGCAAGGCTGGGTACCGCGATGATGAACATAATATAGACCGTACCGATCTTGTCCAGAACGCCGTCCTTGAACCGGGCCATGGCAAGGCCCAGAGGCAGACCGATGATATAGGACATGATGGTGGCGATAATACCGATGACAAAGGAGAAGCCCAGCTTGGACATGTTGTTCTTGTGGGTGATGGTATGGGTATAATCGTCCACAAAACGGCTGGCCAGCATGGGGCTTTGGTCCCGGGAACCGGCAATATAGGTGGCAGTGTGCAGATCATCAGCACTCTTTTCCGTGTGGCCGGAGGGGAAGGTCACATCATCCAGGACATAACCGCCCTGAGAGGAGGTCATGGTTTCGAAAACATCAACACCCCGGTTCACAGTATAGCTTTCGCCCAGGTGCAGGGTGGCGAAATTCTGGTGAACGAAGGGGAAGGAATCGTCAAAGTAAAGCAGGTACTTGTGCATGGTGCCGTTGCCCATAATGGCAGGGGCAAACTTCCCGCCGTAGACGGGATCATGGAGGGTAAAGGTCAGTTTCCGGGGGCCAATGTCCACGGACTCGTCCACATAATGGACATTGTCAATGAAGATCATATCCGTAAAGTAGGAAAGCACCCGCTTGATCAGCGGACGATCCCGGGTGGCGTAAATGGTCGCCTGGCCGCCGTCCTTGACCTGACCGTTTCTTTTCCGGTCAGCATCCAGCCGGATAATGGAATATCCCTGGGACTCGTATTCTTCCGTAAACTTCTGAATATAGGTGGCAGCGGTCTCGGAAGCCTTGTCCGCAGTCACACCGATTTTCAGGGCTTCGCCACGGGTGTTGTCATCGATCTCACCGCTGGCCTGGAGGTTTCTGACATAATCAGAGTAAGTCACATAGTCGATGTAGCCAAAAGCCTTGTAACGGCTCTGCTCATAAGTGATTCTGGCATTGCTCTGCATTTTGGAATAGTTCGGGTCGCCAGCAAAAATCGTGGTGCGGTCCATCAAAGAATACACCAGCACCATGATCAAAACGACAACGCAAACCGCAGACAGCAAACCTTTTACAATTCGTCCAAAAATATATTTTGCCACGGTTTCACCTTTTTTCTTTGAAATTTTAGGAAGCTCTGAATCAAAGAGGCCAGTCGCTCCCGAATCGTATAGGTACGGAACGGGCCATAGGAATCATTCCGCAAGAAACTTTTCAATGTGCCGCTAGTAACGGCAGCCTCATTGATTCAGAGTTCCCCTCTTGAAAGTAGCCGAAAGTGTGGGGGAGTATTCGCTCCCCCACACGTATGCTTCAATTGGTACTATGAATTAGTACAGGCCGATGTTCTTGGTCATGTAACCGTAGGGCTGGATGACGTCCAGATAGCTCTGGGCATCGCCGTAGTCGGGGCCCCAGCCGGAGGTGCCAGGAGTAATGTCGTAGTTGGCTTCGCTGCCGTTGCTGGTACGGTAGTAAGCGTAACTGAAAGAGGTTTGATCGGCGAATGCCACCAGGTCAACGATGACCCGGCCGTCAGTGACCTTCTCGATGGACTGCTTGTAAGCCTGCATCCGGTTGGTAATGGTCTCGCTGTGAGCACCGTAGGGAACATCGATGTGGATGGGGTTCTCCTTGGAGACTTCCACGCCGACCTGTGCCAGCTCGGCAACAGCCTTGTCCAGGTACTTTACAGCTTCCTCGGGGTTGTACCAGCCGTCGAAGCCGTCGCCGGAACCGGCGCCGCCGTCAGCAGTGGGATCCCAAACCTTCAGAGCAACGCCGTCAGCATCCAGCTGGGCCTGTTCGATCTGGCCGAAGTAGGTACCGGCGGGGAAGGTGGTAGCCTGGCCGTTGATGTCAACGGTGACTTCACCGGCAGTCTTCAGGAAGTTGCCGGGGGTGAAAGAGTTTCTCAGGGAAGCGTACTTCAGCTCCTCGCCAACGATGGTGGAGTTGAAAGCGCCACGGTCAAAAGCCATGGCCATGGCCACACGGAAGTTCTGGTTGTTCAGAGCGGTACGGGTGGCGGCCTTCATGGCATCGGTCTGATTGGACACGCCAACGGTGTTGTCGTTGAAGTTGGCCCAGGAGCCGCGGTTCAGGTTGACCCAACCGCAGAAGGTAGTACCATCGTTGGCGGTAGTGTAGTGGTACAGATCGAAGTAGGTCTTGTCAGAACCGGCGGGCTTATCTTCCTTGGCCAGAACCAGAGCGGAGGAGTTGAAGAGGCAGCCGGCGATGGTGCCAGCCTTGGCCTCGTTGTAGCTCCGCAGAGGATCGGAGTTGTCGTTGTAGTAGATGTTCAGGGTGTGGGTCTGGACAGCGTCAGCATTCCAGTAAGAGGGGTTGGCCACATAGCTGGTGACGTTCTTCTCGGTGAAGTTCTTCACCAGGTAGGGGCCGCAGTAAGCAATGTTGGCAGGGGTGGTGCCGTACTTGCCAGCGGTGTACTCCTCGCCTTCGGTGGAGAAGGTGCCGCCCTGAGCCTTGTAGAAAGAGCGGTTCAGAGGAGCGAAGCAGCCGTAGCCCATCATGGACAGGAATGCGGGGAAGGGACCTTCCAGGGTGTACTCCAGGGTGTAGTCGTCAAGAGCCTTGACACCGACTTCAGCAAAGTCGGTCACTTCACCGCTGATGTAAGCATCGTAGTTCTTGATGCCGCAGCCGCCGGAAACAGTCATCAGGTAGCCCAGAGCATCGTTGTTGTCGATAACGTGCTGCATGGAAGCGACCCAGTCGTCAGCGGTAACTTCGCCAACTTCACGGCCCTGCTGATCGACCCACTTCACACCCTTGCGCAGGTGGAAGGTGTAGACAGTGCCGTCCTCGGAAACGTCAACGCTCTCAGCCAGGTCGAACTGCTGCTCGTCCTTGGTGTCGTACTCCAGCAAGGGGGCGTAAGTAGGAGCGATGAAGTACTGGTCGGAGGTAAAGCTGGAAGCGATGGTATCCCAGGTAGCCAGCTCATAGTTGATGGCATAATTCCAGGTGTCGTTCAGGGTGTAGTTGTGCTCCGCCAGGTATGCCTTGGCAGCTTCGTTCCAGGAAGCTGCATCCGCGCTCTCGCCCCACAGGGCAGTCAGGGCATCCCGGTCCTCGGTGGTGATCAGCTCGTTGGTAACCAGCTGGGTGTACCATCTGTATTCGTCCAGACCCCAGGAGACGGAGGTATTGGTACGGGGAACCACACGGTTCATGGCGTAGGCGCCGCCGTTGCCGTAAACGGGGATGAACACGCCGGACTCCATCAGCTTGGCCTCGGCAATGGCCATCTTGGCCATACGCAGGTCCAGGTCAACGACCTCGGACTTGGCGTCCTGATAGACGGTGTTGAACTCGCCCAGGTTCCAATCATAAACAGTGTCGGAAGCCTCGTCGACGTCCATTGCGTCGATGGCAGCCCAGTCAAGATCGGTGTAACCATCGGCAGCATCGGTGGCTGCGGGAGCGGTCTCGGCGGGAGCCGTGGTCGCAGCAGCAGTGGTCGCGGTGCTGTTGTTGCCGCCGCAGGCAGCCATGGACAGAACCATGGTCAGGGCCAGCAACAGTGCAAGGGTTTTTTTCATTGCATTTTCCTCCTTTTCGTTTTGCGGGAATCTGAATATTCCTTTTCCGATTCCTGCACGCATCCCACGCCTTGCGTGGCACGTGATAGAATCATACCATGACTTCAATAAAAAAGCAAGCCCATAGTTGATTATTCTACGCTTTTCGATACATTTTCTGTGGAATGTGCAAAGGTAAACCGGCGCTAACCGGTGCCTTCCTCCTCTTTTCAGGGTTCTCCCCTACCCCGCTTTTCCGCAATCTGCGTACACCTGTCCGGTATTCACTTACATTTTGCCCTATTTTCCCCTAAATTATGAAATTTTTACTGTTCAAAGCCGAACCTTTTGCCGCACACTTGTTTTTGCGGCAAAGACAGCCTGCAAGTTCTGAATGCTTTCCTTCATTTACCAGGGAAAAAGAAAAACGGGCCCCAATTCTGGGGCCCGTTTTTGCAAGTGTTCACTTTTTTACTTATTCCGGTTCTCCATGAAAACCTTCTTGGCCTCGGCAAAGCCTGCCTTGGCACCGGCGAACCCTGCCTTGGCGGCATCGGCCAGCTCGGCGGCAGCTTCCATGGCTACCTCCTTGGCGTTCTCAGCGAACTCCTTGGCGGCTTTCTGGGCAGCTTCCTTGGCAGCTTCACGGGAGGCTGTCTTCTCTTCCTCGGCAGTCTCCTGCTCCGCTTCCTTGGCGGCAGCTTCCTTAATGGCAGCCTGGGCGGCGGCCAGACGGGCAATGGGTACCCGGAAGGGGCTGCAGGAAACGTAGTCCAGGCCCACATTGTGGCAGAACTCTACAGAGCTGGGGTCGCCGCCGTGTTCACCGCAGATACCGCAGTGCAGGTAGGGGCGGGTCTTCTTGCCCAGTTCCAGAGCGATCTTGATCAGCTTGCCCACGCCGTTCTGGTCCAGCTTGGCGAAGGGGTCATTCTCGTAAATCTTGGCTTCATAGTAGGCGTTCAGGAACTTGCCTGCATCGTCACGGGAGAAGCCGAAGGTCATCTGGGTCAGGTCGTTGGTGCCGAAGCTGAAGAACTCGGCTTCCTTGGCCACCTCGTCAGCGGTCAGGGCGGCACGGGGGATCTCGATCATGGTGCCGACCTTATAGGTCATTTCCACACCGGCATTCTTGATCTCCTCGTCAGCGGTCTGGCAGACGGTCTTCTTCACGTAGGCCAGCTCCTTGACCTCGCCCACCAGGGGGATCATGATCTCGGGAACCATCTTCCAGTCGGGATGAGCCTTCTGGACGTTGATGGCGGCACGGATCACGGCACGGGTCTGCATTCTGGCGATTTCCGGATAGGTAACGGCCAGACGGCAGCCACGGTGGCCCATCATGGGGTTGAACTCATGGAGGGAAGCAATAATGTTCTTGATCTGCTCCACGGTCTTGCCCTTGGCGGCAGCCAGGGCCTCAATTTCGGGCTGGGTGGTGGGAACGAACTCATGCAGAGGGGGATCCAGGAACCGGATGGTAACGGGCATGCCCTCCATGGCCTCGTAGATGTTCTCAAAGTCGCTCTGCTGGTAGGGCAGGATCTTATCCAGGGCCTCTTCCCGCTCCTCCACGGTATCGGAGCAGATCATCTCCCGGAAAGCGGCGATACGCTCGGGGTCAAAGAACATATGCTCGGTACGGCACAGGCCAATGCCTTCCGCACCCAGCTCCCGGGCCTTTCTGGCATCGTTGGGGGTATCGGCATTGGTGCGGACACGCAGGCGGCGGAACTTGTCAGCCAGGGCCATGATGCGGCCAAATTCACCGGCGATCTCGGCATCAACCGTGGGGATCACGCCCTCGTAGATGTTGCCGGTGGAGCCGTCAATGGAGATGAAGTCGCCCTCGTGGTAGGTCTTGCCACCCAGGGTGAAACGCTTGTTCTCCTCGTCCATGGCAATGTCACCGCAGCCGGAAACGCAGCAGGAACCCATGCCACGGGCAACAACGGCAGCGTGAGAGGTCATGCCGCCACGAACGGTCAGAATGCCCTGAGCGACCTTCATGCCGGTAATATCCTCAGGAGAGGTTTCCAGACGGACCAGAACCACCTTTTCGCCTCTGGCGGCCCACTCCTCGGCATCCTCCGCGGAGAACACCACCTTGCCGCAAGCGGCTCCGGGAGAAGCACCCAGGCCACGGCCAATGGGGGTAGCGGCTTTCAGGGCGTTGGTATCAAACTGGGGATGGAGCAGAGTATCCAGGTTCCGGGGCTCGATCATGGCCACGGCTTTCTTCTCATCGATCATGCCCTCGTCCAGCAGGTCGCAGGCGATTTTCAGAGCGGCCTTGGCGGTACGCTTGCCGTTACGGGTCTGGAGCATGTAGAGCTTGCCGTTTTCCACGGTGAACTCCATGTCCTGCATATCCCGGTAGTGGTCTTCAAGCAGGGCGCAGACCTTGGTGAACTGCTCAAAAGCGGCGGGGAACTTGTCCGCCATCTGGGCAATGGGCATGGGGGTACGGACACCGGCCACCACGTCTTCGCCCTGGGCATTGGTCAGGAACTCGCCCATGAGCTTCTTCTCACCGGTGGCGGGGTCACGGGTAAAGGCAACGCCGGTACCGGAATTCTCGTTCAGGTTGCCAAAGACCATGGGCATGACGTTGACGGCAGTACCCCAGGAGTAGGGAATGTCGTTGTCACGGCGGTAAACATTGGCACGGGGGTTATCCCAGGAGCGGAACACGGCCCGGATGGCCTCGTACAGCTGCACCTTGGGGTCAGAGGGGAAGTCCACACCCAGCTTTTCTTTGTATTCCGCCTTAAACTGGGCCGCCAGTTCTTTCAGATCCTCAGCGGTCAGCTCCACGTCATAGGTGACACCCTTCCGGGCCTTCATCTCATCAATGAGCTGCTCAAAATACTTCTTGCCAACTTCCATAACCACGTCGGAGAACATCTGGATAAACCGGCGGTAGGAGTCGTAAACGAACCGGGCGAAGGCGGGATCGGGGTTGCCCTTGATCATGGCATCCACCACATCGTCATTGAGGCCCAGGTTCAGAATGGTATCCATCATGCCGGGCATGGAAGCACGGGCACCGGAACGGACGGAAACCAGCAGCGGATTGTTGAGGTCCCCGAACTTCTTGCCGTTGATCTGCTCCATCTTGTCCACGTATTCCATGATTTGGGCCATGATCTCGTCATTGATCTTCTCGCCGTCCTCATAATACTTGGTGCAGGCCTCCGTAGAAATAGTAAAGCCCTGGGGAACCGGCAGTCCGATTCTGGTCATTTCCGCCAGATTCGCGCCCTTACCACCCAGAAGCTCTCGCATAGAACCGTCACCCTCGGTAAACAGGTAAACATACTTGTGAGACATACAATACCCCTTTCGATAAACGGACTTTTCATTCGTTTTGTCCGATATTTACACATTTGCATTTCTCAAGTGCCAAAATAGTATATCATAATCGTCTGGCTATTTCAATAGCTTTTGCCATTTCTTGGAATCTTCTGCAATTTGTACAAAATCCAATTGTGGTTTTGTCAGTTTCGTAGATTTTTGTCGACTCCCCGGCCCTGAAACTGTTGAAACTGTCCTTATTCTGCCACCCAGAGCCGGGAATTATTTTCCCATTGGGGGCCATTCTTAAAAAAGCAGCAGCGACACCCAGGTGACCGTGTTTTGGCCGTACTGGAATTCCAGGCCGTTTTCTTCCAGAGTGGGAATGATGTTGATGCCCTGGCTTTCCACGCAGGGATGCATTTTTTCGGGATGGCGGCAGGGCTTGCCGTCTAAAATGGCGCAGCGTCCACAAATGGCGCAGGCTTCTGTAGATAGAATATAAGGCTCCGCCCCGTTGTCCCGCAGGATGTCCCCTACCCGGTCTGTCAGTTCCTCATGGTCCCGGCGGGTGGCCAGGGTGGCTTCCATATCGCCAATGTCCGAAACCTCCGTCAGGGTGGAGATCAGCAGGGCCTTTTCATAGCCCAGGCACTTCTTTTTGCATTCCTCCACCGTCCCCACCCCCGGGGGGCAGGCCCAGCTTTTGCCGTACATGGCGCATTCATGCTGACAGATCCAGCGCACACGGTCCGAGAATTCCAGGGTCTTGGGGTCTACCCAGGCGTAAATATACAAAGGCAGCTCCGCCAGGGCCGCCTCGACTTTTTGAACATCCATATGTGTTCCCTCGGTTTTTTCTAATTTTTCGTTTCGCGGTGAACAGTATACCATTTTTTCAAAGGAATATCAATGGGGTGGCACCATTCAACCTCACAGGTTGTATTCGGTAGATGGCGGGCGGCAGGTTGCCGATGGAATTGAGGTGTGATTGCCCCCGGCAATCAATAGATTTTGATTCGCTGCGCGAAGCACCACCCCTACGATACATTTGTTGCAAATACCGTATATTTTACGTGTCTAATGTCGGTTTATCGTTTCGAATAATAGGAAAAACGTTGTACATTGACGTAGGGGCGGCAATCTGCCGCCCGCCACGTGGCAATAATAACCTGTGCCGGTGAATGGAATTACCTAATATACGGAACAATGTAGCGGCGATGATTCATCGCCACTCCAGCCCCGCCAGGGGCTGGCACCGTTGGACGATGCGGATACAAACGTACCACGGTTCCGGCCCTGCGGGCCGGGTGGCGGCAGATTGCCGCCGCTACAGTGGGGGGTACCACCCCCCCGGTATGTCATTGCCCCAATGTTTTACGCTGCTCCGCTCTTGCCTTTCTTCCTTCCGTATACTATAATTTCCACCGAAAAGAAAGCATTTCGGGGATGGTGCATACCTGGCTTTCCCATAAATTTTTATAGAAACCGTGAAACCTTTTGGTGTTCTCTGCGTGTATGTAAGTAAAGGCACATAAGAAAGGACTGATAACATGGAGGACTCCAATATTCTGGCACTGTATTTTTCCCGCTGTGAGGATGCCATTGCGGAGACGGGCCGGAAATATGGCGGCTACTGCTACAAAATTGCCTACAATATTCTATCCAACCGGGAGGATTCTGAAGAAAGTGTCAACGACACCTATTTGTCCGCCTGGAACAGCATTCCACCCCAAAGGCCCCAGCGACTTTCTACATTCTTAGGAAAGCTGACCCGCAACCATGCCATTGACCGGTGGAGAAAAAGAAGCAGCCAAAAACGGGGCGGCAGCGAAACGGAACTGGCCCTGGAAGAACTGGGGCAATGTGTCTCCGGTGTACCCAGTGCCGAGTCTATGATGATTCGAAAAGAAATTCTCGATTGCCTGAACCGGTTTTTAACAGCTCTGCCAAAGGAGCAGAAAACCGTATTTTTATGCCGGTACTGGTACATGAATTCCCTGGAAGAAATTGCCCAGAAAACGGGCTTTTCTGTGGGCAAAATCAAATCCATGCTCCACAGAGCCCGGAAGCGTCTGGCCCTGGAACTTCAAAAGGAGGAGCTGCAATGACGAACCTGGAACTTTTTCGGCTCTTAGGAGACATTCGGGAAGAACATTTGCAGGATGCGGAGCAGCTGCAAATGGCCCCGGGACTCAGGGCGCAAAAGCGGTCTGCCAAACGGACGGTGCTGGTGGCGGCACTGATTCTATTGACTTTCCTGCTGGTGGGCTGTGCGGTGGTCTATGCCATTTGCGTCGCAGACCTGCGCATCGGAAACCGGGAGACCACCCGTTCTGTATTTGACCCCTACCACCGGGAAATCATCGGCACCGAGCCGGTTTCCCAACAGGTGCTGACCTACGCCGGGATCCAGGGCAGCCCCGGCTATCAGGCGGCCAAGGAATGGTTTGAATTCTTGCAGACCTATGACCCGGATGGCTCCATCAGAAAGGAGGCCTTTCTGGGCGACCCGGAAATCCTATTTCCGGATACTTATTTAAGCTACCACACCTACTCCCAGGAAATGGTGGACAAACTCCATGAATTGGCAGACAAATACGACTTGCAGCTTTTGAGTACGCCCATGGAGTTTTCCTCTACGGGGAAACTCACCCGGGTGCTTTCCATTGACCATGTACTCCTGCCGGGAAGCACCGTGGAAGCCTTTCTGGACGGGGGTGCCTGCTATCCCCAGGGGAACTTCTGGCTCTCCATGAATCTCAATATGCCCGAGGGGCCTGACATGTGGCAGTATACCGTTTACGGCATTCTTGAGTACTGCCGGAAGGACTGCCTGAGTCCGGAAGTTGCCTATCTGGATCAAGGCAAAGCTTTAACGGAATGGAATTATAAAACCACCTCCGGAGCCACGGTTCTAATCGTCAAGGAACAGGAGGGCGATGCCTATTTCTTCTGTGACTGCGGCGATGCCACCTATGTGTTTGAGTTCCGGGCAGGGTTTGACCCCGAGACCGATATCCCGGATTTTGAACGGGCGTGGATGACCGACAGACAAATCGAGCAAATCGCTGATGCCCTGGACTGGAATCTGCGCCCCCAGCTGCCGGATGCCGCTGCCGCTGCCGAAGAGAGCCACCCCCAGGGCTGGGAAATCGAGACGAAACAGGCCATCTTCGACGGCTGCTTGGGCCGGTTGGTGCTGCACCTGACGGCTCCCAAGGGAACGGGACTCCTGACCCACGAAGTGGAACAGATACTCCCCTCCAATGATGATTTGCTCTCCGCGGGGGAACTTCAACTCTCCCCCATCTCTTGGAGCATCGGCGCGGAAGAGGACGGTGACGGCCTGAAAAACACCGCGGACATTGTTTATACCTTCGGTCTGCCCCCAGAGGATGCCGCAGCTTTCCCCTTGGATGCCAGCTGGACTGCCCATCTGGAAGACCTGGTGACCAGCTACTCCGAGGGTCTAAAGGACATGGAGTACGTCATTGCCCAGGGCGTCCTGGAGTGTCCCGTAAGCTTTCAGGGCAGCGACCAAAGAAGCATCGAATTCTTGGAGGCCCCCCTCCTTGTGACCGCACCCAACTGTGACGTGACCCTGGAATCCATCCGGCTTCGCTGCCTGGGGGTCACACTGACCTTCCGGGAGGGTACCGAAAAAGCAGGCAGCATCGGTGCCATCGCAATATTGGAGGACGGCACCCAGATTCCCATGAACATCGGCTACACGAGAAAAACCTACAGCTGCCGGGAAGCCGACACCCCCATTGACCTGGACAAGGTCCGCGCTCTCCGCCTGTCTGACGGAACGGAGCTGCCCCTGCCCCAGAAAGACAGTCCCTAAACACCTGCCGCAGCCGGAACAGCAAACCGGCTGCGGCAAAACTATGCGTTCTGTATGTTTTACCGTTGCATTGAATAAAACAAGCAGTTTTGTCCGGCATATTGTTCACAAATATTTCACAGCAATTTGATTGTAAAACTCTATCACTTTTATTATAATTATAGTGAAAATTAACAAACCACTGTTGCTTATGATTGGTCAGCACTTGATACACGCTGGCGTGTTTTCAGAAAGGGGCTTGTCAAAATGAAATGGACATACAAAATCTATTCAAATTCTCCGGGGAATCGGTCTGCCCTTTTGGCCCTTCCTCCGAATTGGCATACGCTTTTTCATGGCGCGTTTTGATGGCAGTCTGCTGCTTTCAAAAACGCGCCTTTTTTCATAGAGCAGCATCCGCCGATCAGGCTCCATATCCACAAATACTCAAAGAAAGGAAGGTTGCGCGCAATGAAGAAGAAACTCATCAAGCTAACATCCTGGGTGGTCACAGCGGGAATCCTGATGACCCTGTTTTGCGGTGTCGCCATGGCGGACGGAATTCCGGAAACCACCGGCAGCGGCACTCCGGATGACCCTACAGTTACCACGACCACCACCACACAGACCGATGCTCAGACCGGGGAAACCACCGTGAACGTCACCATCCAAAAAGCATGGTCCGATGAAACTCTGAGCGGTCAGGAACAAGGAACGTTCCACGAGACCACTGATGCCAACGGAGGCCTCATCAGTGCCGACGGCAACGCTTCCGGCTCTGAGACGACTGTAAAAGAAACATGGGAAGATGCCGACAATCAGCAGGTTCAGACCGACAATGGCTCCGGTGAAACCCAGGAGGGTCTGGGCGTAGAAACAGAGGTTCCGGACATCACTCTGGTTCTTGACCCCGGCGAAACCAGCCAGGAACGCGAAAATGCCCCGGCCTGGTTCCAGGAGGATACGTTAAGCATTCCGGAATGGATCCGCAGCCAGGAAAGCGGAACACCGGTTTGGATCACCGGCGACAGCAGTACCGAACAAGACGGTACCGTAACCAACATCACAGTGGAGGCCACCGGCAGCGATACCACCTATACAAGACGCATTACCGCCCCGGATGGGACGGTAACAGAGGAAAAAGCCACCTACACCCGTGACGACCAGGGACGCATTACCGGATACCATATGGAGACCGCGGAAACAACTCCTGCCACCTCCATACATACCGCACCCCCGGAAAACGCGGAAATTCACGCAGATGGCGGCTGGACCACCTGTGACTACGAACTGCCGGAAAAACCTACGGTTCCTGAGCCGGAAAAGGACGCAGATGGCAATGTCCTCAACGGTCAGATGGTTGCGGAGCTGCGGGACGGGAACGGCAGCGTGGTAGGCTATACCGTTGTGACCGTTCAGAACGGTACGGCGGTTCACTTTTCTGACCCTGTAATGGGCAGCCTGGTATCCACCACCACCAAGGTGGAGCCACTGGAAAACGGTCTTCAAAAATACATTACCACCAGGACCCGGCTGACAAAGCACCGCTACAGTACCTCCAGTGCTTCCGTCACCGGCGGGGAGCGAACCGTGACCGCCCAGATGGGAGAAATCATGGGCTTTGCCACCATTGACAATGATGAATTTATGACCTATATGCCGGATCTTCAGAACCAGGGGGACGGCAGCACCGATTCTCAGACAGAGCTTTACAACCGTCCTTCCATCGCCGCCGTTGGATACAGCGATACCAACCAGTATTTCCAGTGGCTGGGAGAATATGGCATTGAGAGCATGATCCGGGTCCGGGCCGGAGACGTAAACACCTGGCAGCCCCACCAGTTTGTGCTGGAAGGCGCAGACGGCAGCAAATACTACGTCTACTGCGCGGACTTTGAGGTCAACCCCCAGTCGGGCGCGGAATACAATATGGAACGAATTGAGGATGCGGACTATGTAGCACCGGAAGCCGCGGACAAGATACGTGCCATTGCCCTGAAAGGCTATTGGGGCGTTGAAAACAGCAGCACAGACCCGGCCCTCCCCACCCCCGGAAGCCTGGATGCTTTCCGCAAAATGCTGACCGATGCCAACGTCTTGACCGAAGCCCAGGCCGCCGGTCTGACCGATGGAATGGCACTCACCGCCACCCAGGCCGCCATCTGGTATTACGGCAACAGCGGCAGTACCATGCTAAGCCCGGAGGATATTGTTGGCCAGTATTTCCGGGGCGCAGCGGGCTTTACAGAAACCGATCCCGCAAAAAAGGCAGTCATTAACAGCATTTACGCCCACCTGATCGGCATGGAGGGGACTCCTGCCGATACGGGAAACACCCTGCTTACAGTCGGTGATTTTGCCCAGCAGATCGAGCTTACGGTGAAAGAGCGGCAGGAAGACGGACGGTACGATACCGATGTGGTTCTCTCCATGGCCGTGGTGCTGGACGATACCACCAGCGATTTGACGGTGTATGTGTCCACAGGCGGGCAGGAAATCGGCGTTTACCGCATGAGCGGTACCCCATCCGCAGGACAGCGGATGGCGCAGAGGAACCCCGACGGTTCTTATAGACTGTCCGGACTGCTGCTGAACGGCGACACCCCCATTACCCTGAACCTGGGCGGCACCCAAAATCTGGAAAACGGCGTGTATCTCTTCACCTGCAACGCAGGGCCGAACGGGCAGCCGTCCCAGACTTTCATCGGAGCCGGTGTGTCCCAGCAGAGCATCGACATGCGCGTGGATTTCCAGTTCAGCGTCACGGATCCCGTGGTCACCGTTCACTCTGCCAACACCGGCCGGGAGTACGAAACACTGGAATGGACCGCCTCTTACCATACGTTCCGGAACAGTGACAGCCATGAGGGATCCGGCGGATACAGAAACACCAGCGTCCCCAAAACCGGCGACAGTCTGTTCCCGGTTCAGGCGGGGCTTGGTGTCGGCATTGCGCTGTGCCTCCTTTTGGCGGCGGTCTGCCAGTATAAAAAGGAACGGGCGTGGTAAATGTGAAATTTCAAACGGGTTCAAGTAAAAAGCAGTTCATCCCCCGGACTGATCGTCCGTGGAGCCGCCTGTCGGTCATTGCCCTCTCCATGGCCCTGCTGCTCACTGCTGCCCTTGCCGCCACCGTGATTCTGCGGAAACAGGAAACTGCCAAAACCGAGGAATTGCAGAAGATATACCGTCAGACAAGTCCGGCAAGCACCACCGAAACATCCCCCGGCAGCTTGGAAGCAGCGTCCCAAGAAACGACCATGGAGACCGCCCCGGCAGCGGAGCTTTCCCCCCAGGAACGGTTTCTGCCCCTGCTGGACATCAATCCCGATACGGTGGGATGGCTCCGGGCCGGGTGTCTGATCGATGAGCCGGTGGTATACCGGGACAACGACTTTTATTTAAGCCACAACTTTTATGGAGACCCAACCGGCACCGGAACTTTGTTTTTGGATGCGGAAAATACCGACTGGGTGACGGAACCCTATCTTGTGTTCTACGGCCACCACCTCAAGGACGGCAGCAAGTTTGGAGGTCTTAAAAAGTATTGTAGCCTTGGATATGTGCAAAACGACCCCTTTGTGCTGTGGGATCCCCTTTACTCTGACGCACCGGAAACCTATGTGGTGTTCTCCGTATTTGAAGCCTCCATGGTGGAAGAACAAGAGGACTATTTCTATCTGCGGCGGTTTGAAGAACTGCGCACAGGGGGTTCTGAAGAATTGGAGCAGCTGATCGGCGAACTCCGGGAACGGTCTTTATTGGACCTTCCGATAGACGTGGACGCTGAGGACCGGATCATGGTTTTGGTAACATGCAGCTATGGCACAAAGGATGGCCGTCTTCTGGTATGCTGCAGAAATATCCGGCAGGAAGAGACCCAAGACGAACTAAAAAACGCCATAAAGGGGCAATCTTGAGCAGCGCAAAAAGCCGCCCCGGAAAAATCCGGGGCGGCTAGCGCACAACTCAAGAGGGATTAATAGAACTTTCTCTTGTTCTTACGGGCAGCTTCAGACTTCTGCTTACGCTTCAGGCTGGGGCTGACGTAATGCTCGCGCTTCTTAACTTCGGCGATAACGCCCTCCTTGGCACAGCTACGCTTAAACCGGCGCAGTGCGCTTTCCAGAGACTCGTTTTCCTTTACGCGAATTTCAGACATTGTTTTCCCTCCCTCCGATGCATCCGGCTTGATCCAGGATGCGTTCAGGGCCATACGGCTTGTTTATTATATGGTCTCTTTCCCGAAATGTCAAGAAATAATTCCGGTTTTTTCGAAAAAATTCAAAATTATTTCACGATCAGGTTGACCAGCTTGTTTTTGACCACAATGGTCTTCACAATGCTGCCCCCCTGCTTTTCCAGGAACCGGGCAATTTTTTCATCGGCCAGGGCGTTCTTTACAACGGTGTCGTTATCCAGGTCCGCTTCCATCTGGACGGTACCCCGCATTTTGCCGTTGACCTGCACGGCCATGGTGACCTCCTGGTCCTTGCACTTCTCCTCGTCATAGGTGGGCCAAGGCTCGTAGGCGATGGTGTGGTCATGGCCCAGCAGCTGCCAGAGTTCTTCGCCCACGTGGGGAATGATGCAGGAGATCATCTTCACAAAGCCCTCGGCGTAAGCCTTGGGGCAGGTGCCGTTTTTGTAGACCTCATTGACAAAGACCATCATCTGAGCAATGGCGGTGTTGAAGCCCAGGGACTCAAAGTCAGAGGTAACTTTCTTCACGGTCTGGTGATAGATTTTGGTCAGCTTGCCATCGTCGGTTTCCGTGATGTTGGCAGGCTCGGAGAAGAAATTCCAGACCCGGTTGATAAACTTCTTGGCACCGGCCACGCCCTGGGCACTCCAAGGCTTGGAAACCTCCAGGGGACCCATGAACATTTCATACAGCCGCAGGGTATCCGCACCATAGTCTCTGACGATGTCACTGGGGTTCACCACAAACTCCGGGAAACGCTTGCCCATCTTGATGCCGTTTTCGCCCAGGATCATGCCCTGGTGTACCAGCTTCTGGAACGGCTCTTTCACGGGAGACAGGCCCTCATCATAGAGGAAGCGGTTCCAGATTCGGGAGTACATCAGGTGGCCTACGGCGTGTTCCGGGCCGCCTACATACAGGTCAACAGGCAGCCAGTGCTTCAAAAGCTCCTGGTTGCAGAACTCTTTGTCGTTCTTGGGGTCAATATAGCGCATATAGTACCAGGAGGAACCGGCGGAACCGGGCATGGTAGAGGTCTCCCGGGTGCCCTTGATGCCGTGGCGGTCATACTGCTTCCACTCTACCGCATTTTCCAGAGGGGCCTGGCCGTTGCGGCCCTTGTAGTCCTCCAACTCCGGCAGAATGACGGGCAGTTCCTCATCGGGGACAAAATAGGTCTTGCCGTCCTGGGTGTACACGCAGGGTACAGGCTCGCCCCAGTATCTCTGGCGGGCAAAAATCCACTCCCGGAAATGGTAGTTGATTTTTCTTCTGGCCACGCCCATATTTTCCAGCTTCTGGGTGATAGCCTCCTTGGCCTCCTCCACGGTCAGGCCCGTGAACTCCTCGGAGTTTACCAGACGGCAGCCCTTGCCCAGGTAATCCTGCTTTTCAAAGGCACACTGGGAAACATCCCGGCCCTCAATGACCTGGATCATGGGGATGTTGTGGGCCACGGCGTACTCAAAGTCCCGCTGGTCGTGGCTGGGGACCGCCATAACCGCGCCGGTGCCGTAGTTGGCCAGAACGAAATCACCGATGAACACGGGGACTTGCTTGCCGTTGACGGGGTTGATGGCGTATACGCCTTTCAAGGGGCAACCGGTCTTGCCCTTGTTCAGCTCCGTCCGATCCATGTCGCTCTTTTTCACGGTCTCGGCAATGTAGGCGTTGACCTCATCCTTGTTTTCGATGCGGTCCATAAGGGTCTGAACAATTTTGCCGTCCGGGGCCAGGACCATAAAGGTGATGCCGTAGATGGTCTCAATACAGGTGGTGTAGATGGAAAAATCCCCGCCGCCTACCAGCTTGAAGTCCACTTCCACGCCGGTGGATTTGCCGATCCAGTTCCGCTGAATCTCCTTGGTGGACTCCGGCCAGTCGATTTCGTTCAGGCCCTCCAGAAGCTTTTCGGCAAAGGCGGGCTGATCGATGACCCACTGCATCATGTTTTTCTTTACAACAGGGAAGCCGCCCCGCTCGGACTTGCCGTCAATGACCTCGTCATTGCTCAGCACGGTACCCAGTTCCTCGCACCAGTTCACCGGCATTTCAATGCGCTTGGCGTAGCCCGCCTCATAGAGCTTCTTGAAAATCCACTGGGTCCACTTATAGAAGCTGGGGTCAGAGGTGGCGATCATCTTGGACCAGTCGTAGTCAAAGCCCAGCTCCTGCAGCTGCTTGGAAAAAGTCTTGATGTTCTCCTGGGTAAAACCCTCGGGGTGGTTGCCGGTGTTGATGGCGTACTGCTCGGCGGGCAGACCAAAGGAGTCATAGCCCATGGGGTGCAGCACATTGTAGCCCTGCATCCGCTTCATCCGGGACATGATGTCCGTAGCGGTATAGCCCTCGGGGTGGCCCGCATGGAGTCCTACACCGGAGGGGTAGGGAAACATATCCAGGACATAATACTTGGGCTTGGAGAAGTCCCAGACATCCGTGTGGAACGTATCATTCTCCTGCCAGTATTTGTGCCATTTTTCTTCAATTTTTGCGAAATCGTAATTCATGGAACCTGACATCTCCTGTTAATTTGTGGGTTCTACCACAATAATATCTTTCAAATCAATGCGCTCCGCATCTGCCCACAGGCGCTCCAGGGCGTAAAATTCGCGGGCTTCTTCGGTGAACACGTGGACAACAATGCTGCCGTAATCCAGCAGCTCCCAGGAATTGCCCCGGTGGCCTTCCCGGCTGAGCATAGTCTCTCCCAGCTGCTCCAAGGTGTACTCGGCGTAGTCGCAGAGGGTCTTGACATGGGTATTGGAGGTGCCGGTGCAGATCAGGAAGTAGTCCGCCAGGGAGCTGATCTTGTCGATTTTCAGCAGTTCAATGTCCATACCCTTTTTGGAGTCCAGGGCCTTGGTGACCTCATAGGCGATCTGTTTGGGTGTAAGCATGTATTTGTATTCCTTTCTTGGCTCAAAGTGTGTGTCCGTTCAAATAGGCCAGGGCCTGCCGGGAGGCCGGGGACACCTCGCCCCCCTGCTCTGCCAGATGCTCCAGGGTCATTTCCAACCCCAGCTTCAACGCCCCCCGAATATCGGAAAAGGCCATCGCCCGCAGGGTCTCCACTCCGGGAAAATCCCGGTTGGGTTCCATATAGTCTGCCACATAAATAATGGTTTCCAGCAAATTCATATGGGCCTTGCCGGTGGTATGGGATTCAATGGCGGAAACCACCGCCTCATTTTCCCCAAAAATCCGCTGGGCAACCAGGCTGCCCGTAAGGGCATGGAGGGTTTTGGGATATTTTCTTGAAAAATCATCCAACATTTTACCATAGGCACTGCACAAAGTCAATTGCAGCGGCCCGTCCAGGGCCTTGGTAATGTCGTGCAGAAGCCCTGCCCGACCGGCATCCCGCTCGTCCGCGCCCCAGCGTCTGGCCAGTTCCACCGCCGTATCCCGACAGCCCAGCACATGGCGCACCCGATTGGGATTTAAGAGCCTCACCACCACCTTTTGAAGCTCCTCCATGGGAAGATTCTTAAAATCCGCCCCGGAATCATAGAGCTTTTCCCGGCGAATGTAGTCAAAGACTTTGGGGTGTAAAAAGGCTTCCCCGGCTCCAAAGGCAATGAGCCGCCGCAGCTGGGTGGAGGAAATGGCCGTCACCGGGTTGTCCAGCAGCACGACCCGGCCCCCCAGGGCTTCCAGAGCCGCCTTGCCCTGGTCCCGAAGCGGCTCTTCTTTTTTATCTCCCCGGCGCAGGGCAACGACCGTCACCTTTTTGAGAATGTTTTCACTGTTTTTCCACAGGGGAAGCTTTTGAAACTGGTCCGTTCCCAGCAGCAGGTAGAGTTCCGCCCCGGGGTGGTTTTGAGAAACGGTGCAGACCGTTTCATAGGTCAGCCCTCCCCCGGTAAGTTCCAGATCCGAAACCTCCAGACAAGGCTCGTCGGCTGCTGCCAGGGTCAGCATTTGGACTCTCTGTGCATCGCTGGCACCGCTTTCCGGCCTGGGCTTTCCCGGGGTCTGCCGGTCCGGCATCAGAAGAAGCTTTGTAAGTCCCAGGGTCTTCGCCGCATAGGCGGCGCTGCGGATATGCCCCACGTGGGGCGGATTGAAAGAGCCTCCGAAAATACCGATTTTTTCCATTTTCTCTCCCCTTTTCCACTGCGCCGGGTCCATATTCTTTCATCTATGGTCCCAGCGGCACCCTTTTATACGTTTATACGGTTAGCGTTCCTTTTGCCGAAGCTGCTTTTCCCGGTCCCGCTCGATGGCCTTTTCCACGGCCTTTTCCTTAAAGTAGGCGTTGCGCTGCTCCCGGACCAGCTTGGCGGCGTGGCGGCGGGCGCGAATGCCCTTGCGAACGGGGTCAGACTTGCTGACCGGGGTCTCTTTCCGCTTGGCCCGTCCGGTCATATTCCGCTGGGCCTGAAGCTTTTCACTAAAACGGTAAATCACAAACTTGGTACCCACACAGGCCACGCCCTCGGCACCGGTGGCCTCACAGATGGCCTGGCTGACCTCCTGGGGAGACATCAACGCCCCCTCTAAGACCTTTCCCTTGACCAGTTCTCTGGCGGTAAGCTGGTTTTCCGCTTCCGCGATCACCGCCTCGGTCACGCCGCCTTTTCCAACCATGAGGGTGGTATCCAACTGGTTGGACTTGGCTCTCAGTTCTGCCCGTTCCTTACTGTTCAGCATAGCCTGCCTCCTTTAGCTTCTCATAAAAAATCTTCAACGCCTCGCCCCGATGGGAAACCCGGTTTTTCTGTTCCTGGGGAACCTGGGCCAGGGTCTTCCCAAAGGGGGGATAATAAAAAATGGGGTCGTAGCCAAAACCGCCTTCCCCTTCCGGGGCATGGGTCACAAAGCCGTGGACCTCGCCCCGGGCCTGGATGGTGGTACCCTCCGGGGTCACCAGGGTGATGACGCAGACGAACTGGGCCTGCCGCTGTTCGTCCGGTACATGCTCCATGTTGTGAAGCAGCAGCTGCACCCGTCCGGCATCGTCTAAAGTCTCGTCAAAACCATAGCGGGCGGAGTAAATGCCCGGCTCTCCGTTCAGGGCATCCACAGCGATGCCGGAATCATCCGCCAGTGCCGGAAGACCCGTTGCCTGCATCACGGCATTGGCCTTTAAAAAGGAGTTTTCCTCAAAGGTGCTGCCGGTTTCCTCTACGTCAATATCCACGCCCAATTCCGACTCCAACACCAGCTGGATGTTGAATTTTTCCGTGATCTGGCTGATTTCTGCCAGCTTGTGCTTGTTTTTGCTTGCCAAAACTACTTTCATTGGTATTCTCCTTACAGCAGGGCGTTTACAAAGTCCTCCGCCACAAAGGGCATGAGGTCTTCTGCCTTTTCGCCCACACCGATGAACTTTACGGGGATTTGCAGGGTATTGGCAACGGCAATGACGATGCCGCCCTTGGCGGTGCCGTCCAGCTTGGTCACGGCCAGGGCCGTCACCCCGGCGATTTCCTTAAACTGCTTGGCCTGGATGAGACCGTTCTGGCCGGTGGTGCCGTCCAGCACCAGCAGCACCTCCCGGGCGGCGTTGGGCAGTTCCCGCTCCACAATGCGGCTGATTTTGTTCAGCTCGTTCATCAGGTTCTGCTTGTTGTGCAGCCGTCCGGCGGTGTCCACGATGATCACATCCACGTCCCGGGTTTTGGCGGACTGAATGCCGTCATAGACTACAGACGCCGGGTCGGCCCCCTCGTGCTGCCGCACGATGTCCGCTCCGCTGCGCTCTGCCCAGATTTCCAGCTGGTCTGCCGCCGCAGCACGGAAGGTATCTCCCGCCACCAGCAGCACCTTTTTGCCCTGGTCGCACAGCTGCTTGGCAATTTTGCCAATGGTGGTGGTCTTGCCCACGCCGTTGACACCGATGACCAGGATCACACTGGGGGTGGTGGAAAGGTCTAATTCCGGAGAGCCGACACTGACCATCTCCGCCAGAATCTTCCGCAGAGCGGCCTTGGCCTCCTCGGCCTGGGTGATGTGCTGCTCCCGCACAGCCTTGCGCAAAGCCGCCGTGGCCTTTCCGGCGGTTTCCACGCCCAAATCCGCCAGAATCAGGCATTCTTCCAGTTCATCATAAAAATCATCATCGATTTCCGTATCTCCGGAAAACAGGTCGTTCCAGCTGTCACTGAGGGCATCTCTGGTTTTTGCCAGTCCGGCCTTGATTTTGTCAAAAAATCCCATATTCTTCTCCTTATTCTCCAATTCCCAGATATTGCTCCATCTGGTTCAAATCCAGCCGCAGAAGCTTGGAAACGCCTTGCTCCTGCATGGTCACGCCGTAAAGCACGTCAGCCGCTTCCATGGTGCCACGCCGGTGGGTGATGACAATAAACTGGGTCTTTTTCAAATTGTGCAGGTATCCCGCAAAACGGTCTACATTCCGGTCATCCAGTGCCGCGTCAATTTCGTCCAACAGACAGAACGGTGTGGGTCGGACTTTCAAAATGGCAAAGTACAGGGCTGTTGCCACAAAGGCCTTTTCACCGCCGGAAAGCAATGTAATGGTCTTGACCTGCTTTCCGGGAGGCTGCACCCGAATTTCGATGCCGCAGGTCAGAGGGTTCTCCGGGTCTTCCAGAATCAACTGGCCCTTGCCGCCGCCGAACATCTCCTCAAAGACCTGGCCGAAGTAATGGTCGATTCTGGCGAACTGCTCCACAAAAATCGTGGTCATTTCCTTGGTAATATCCCGGATGATGCTTTCCAGCTCCCGCTTGGAGGTCAGCACGTCATCCCGCTGCTCTGCCAGATAGCTGTAACGCTCGTTGACCCGGGCGTATTCATCAATGGCTCCCAGGTTGGGGGTACCCAAAGCGGCGATTTTCCGTTTCAGTTCCCCGATGCGGCGGTTCCCCGCGGTGACGGATTCTATTTCTCCCCGGGAATCCAGAGCGGTGCCGGGGGTCAGGCCGTAGGAATCCCACAGTTTGTCCACAATTTGCCGCTCCTCCATAGAGGAGGTCACTTTTTTCTGCTCCAACAGGGCGCAGGCCCGCTCCATATTGAGAATTTCCTTGTTCTTCTCCTGGGCGTCGTGTTCCGCCTTGGTCTTGGTCGCCTCGGTCTGGGCGCGGTCGGTCAGCATGTTTTGCAGGGTCTCGTTCATTTCCGCCGCTTCCCGGTCGTTATCCTGCTGACGCTGCTCCAACGCGGCGATTTCCCCCAGAAGCCGCTGGTTTTCCTGGGCGATGGCATCCATGAGGGTTTGCTTTTTCTCCCGGTCTCCCTCCATGTCTGACCGCAAAGAACGCAAATCCTCCATATGGGTAATGGCCGTCCCCCGCTCGGCATCCAGTGCCGCTTCCCGGGTCCGCAGCTCCGTCAGGTGGCCTGTAATGGCATCTGTTGCTTGGGCGGTCTGAGACTGGCTGCCCTCCAAACCGGACAGCTGCTGCCGGGTCTCCCGAAGCTGCTTTTCGTAGACCTGGATCTTGGCCTTTTGAGCCGCCAGACGTTCCCCGTCTGCCCGATCCCGGTCTTTGAGGCTCTCCAACTCCCGACAGGCGGCATTTTCCGCATCCTCAATGGCTCCGCACAGCACCTCAAACTGCTTTTCCTGGCCCTGGAGACGCAAAACCTGATCCTCTGCCTCCCGAAGCTGGTCCCGGGCGGTGGACAGCTGGAACTCCACCTGGTCGTACTGCCGCTGGAACTCCTGAAGCCGCCCCTCCTCTTCCTGACGCTGGGCCAGAAGCTTCTGCTCCTGGGCCGCCAGCTTTTCCAGCTCATTGGCTCTTGACAGAATGCCCGCATCCTTGTTGACGGAGCCGCCGGTCATGGAACCGCCGGAATTCATAACCTGACCGTCCAGAGTCACAATGCGGAATCGGTTCTTAAATTGCCTTGCCATGGCAATGGCCGCGTCCAGGTCCTCAGCGATCACGGTACGGCCCAGAAGATTTAAAACGATGTTTTTATATTTGGGGTCATAGGTCACCAGGTCCGCCCCGATGCCCACGAAGCCCCGGCAACGCTCGACTCCCGGCTCCTGCAGGCTCTTGCCCCAGATATTGGACAGGGGCAGGAAGGTGGCCCGGCCACCGCCGATGCGTTTCAGGTAGCCGATGGCGGCTTTGCCGTCGGATTCGCTGTCCACCACGATCTGCTGCATGGCCGCACCCAGGGCAATTTCAATGGCCACGGCATAGCTGTCTTCCGTGCGGATGAGCCTGGATACAGGGCCGTGGATGTTTTTAAGTCCCCCACGCTGGGCCTCTTGCATGACCATCCGAACGGATTTCTGATAGCTTTCAAAATCCCGCTCCATGGCCCGGAACACCCGAAGCTTGGCGGTCACGCCCTCCAGGGCGGCCCCCAGCTGCCGCAGCCGTTCCGCGGAGGCATCCCGGTTCTTTTGCCGGTTTTCCTGCCGCAGGGCAAAGCCGGAAATCACATTGTTGGAGGCCACCACCTGGTCCTTTGCCTCTTTCAGGGCCTTGCGGCTGGCATCCAGGTTGGCTTTCGCTTCTTCCAGTCTGGTTTTTCCGGCGGAAATATCCGCTTCCAGCTGCTGTAACCGCTCTCCGGCATCGCCCCGGTTTTCCTCAATACCCCGGATGTCTGCCTCACAGCCTGCAATATCCGCCTGTAAATTGGCTTCCGTTCCTCTTAATTCCAGGAACTGACGGCTAAGGCCCTGGGCAGAAGCGGTCATTTCCTGAAGCTGCCTCTGGGAATCCGTGACGGCCTGACGGACGTCTTCCAAATCCCGGTCAATTTGCTCCACCCGAAGCTGGGTCTGCTGGATCTGGCTGTCCAGTCCTCCAGAACGGTCCTGCTGGCCTTTCAGTTCTTCTTCAATGCGGCGCAGGTTTCCGTTGTTGTTTTCCACATTGCCTTGAAGCACCGCCATCTGGCCATCCAGCTGCTGATGGGTGCTGCCCAGCATATTGGTTTTCACCCGCACGGACTCCAGAAGCCCGTCCTTTTCCCGGAGGGACGCGCCCAATTGCTCTGCCTGACGGTACAGACCATCCAAATCGTCATGGGCCTGCTGCAATACGAAAGAAGCGGAAGCATAGTCCTCCTCTGCCTTTTTGGCGGCGGCGGAGAGCTTATCCAGGGTGTCCAGCCATACGGCCACCTCTACCCCTTTCAGCTCCTGCTTCATTTCCAGATATTTCTGGGCCTTTTCCGACTGGGCTTTCAAGGGTTCCAGCTGCAATTCAAGCTCGGACACCTTGTCCCCAATGCGCAGCAGATTGTCCTCCGTCCGCTCCAACTGGCGTTCGGTTTCCTCTTTTCTGTGGCGGTATTTGGAGATACCGGCGGCCTCCTCAAAGATTTCCCGGCGGTCTCCGCTTTTTAACGACAGAATTTCATCAATGCGGCCCTGGCCGATATTGGAGTACCCCTCCCGGCCCAGGCCCGTGTCCATCAGCAGCTCGTTGATGTCCTTGAGCCGTGCGGACTGACGGTTGATATAGTATTCTCCGTCACCGGAGCGGTAATACCGGCGGGTGACCACCACCTCGTCCGCGTCATAGGACAACGCCCTGTCCGAGTTGTCCAATGTCAGTGTGGCTTCCGCAAACCCCAGCTGGGGGCGTTTGGCGGTGCCGCCAAAAATAACGTCCTCCATTTTGGCACCCCGGAGGGTTTTGGAGCTTTGTTCGCCCATGACCCAAAGGATGGCATCGGAAATATTGGACTTTCCTGAGCCATTGGGACCGACGATGGCAGTAATGTCATCTCCAAACCGGATCACCGTTTTATCCGGGAAGGACTTAAAGCCCTGCAATTCCAGTGATTTTAAGTACACAGCATAACCTCGTTACGTATAATGAATCAGTTTATTATACCTATAATCGGGCTTAAATGCAACGGTTTCTTTTTGAAAAAGCGATTCTTCCCATAATTTTTCTTTTTGAATGCCGGAAGCCCCCAAAGCATTCAAAGGGTTGTGGATTCTGCCGAAAAAATTCACTCCGGCTTCCCCATCTCCCCGTTTTTTCTTGTGACATTCACCAAATAACCGGGCATTAATTGACTTTTGCCCAAATATGCGGTAGAATGGGCCGGAATGTGGCAGCAGTGGTCTTCCCACTTCTGTCTTTTCTTTTCACGTATTTCAAAAATAAAACCATGAGAGGTCGTAGAGGACTGTGGATTTTAATAAGAAATTAGAGCAGGTGTGTCGGCTCTTCCGGATTGAGGATACCTATCTCGGCTACGAAACCATCCAGATGGGCAATGTCAACCGCACCTACAAAGTAAACTTCCGGTTAAAAAACGGAAATCCAAAATCTTTTCTGGTTCAAAATGTCAATACTTACGCATTCCGTGACCCCGTAGGACTGATGGACAATATTGATAAGGTCACAGAACACATCCGGGCCAAATGCCCGGACCGGACGTGTCTGCACTTCCACCATACCGCGGACCGGAAAACCTACGTCATTGACGGCAGCAACTTCTGGCGCATGACCAACTATATTCCCTCCATCACCTTTAACTCCGTAAAAGACCCGGAAATTCTCAGAAATGCCGGACGGGTGTTTGGAGAATTCCAGGACCAGCTTTCCGACTTTGACATTCACTCCCTCCGGGAGACCATTCCCAATTTCCACAATACCCGGCAGCGTTACGCCGACTTTAAGGCCGCCGTCGCCGAAGACAAGGCCGGACGGGTCCAGGAGGTTCAGGAAGAAATTGACTTCTTACTGGCAAACGAAGATCTGGCCTGCACTCTGACAGACCTGTATAACCAAGGCCGTCTTCCCCTGCGGGTGACCCACAATGACACCAAAATCAACAACGTTCTGTTCAGCACCGACGATCACCGGGCATTGGTGGTCATCGACCTGGATACCGTCATGCCCGGACTCATGGGCCATGATTTTGGTGATGCCATCCGTTTTGCCGCCAACCGCTGTGAAGAGGACTGCAAAGACCCCAGCCAGGCCGGCGTGGACATGGATGTATTCAGGGCTTTCTCCCAGGGGTTCCTGGAAATGACCGCCGCTTCCATGACCCAGGAAGAGGCCGACACCCTGGCCCTGAGCTGCTTCTGCCTGACGGCGGAGCTTTGCACCCGGTTCCTGGGGGACTATCTGCAAGGAGACCCCTATTTTAAGACCCTCTACCCCGAGCATAACCTGGTGCGCACCCGCTGCCAGATCGCCCTGTGCAAAGACATGCTGGCCAAGCGGGCAGAAATGGAGCAAATCGTCCAGGACTGTCTGGCCGCTGCCCGAAAAGCCTGAGAAATCCCAGAAAAAATTTTCCCGTCTGCAAGAGTGCAGGCGGGAATTTTGTATATCATGAACCAAGGAGGTTGGGGCGAAATCCCTCCATGAGGGCATCGTTCTCCATGATAAAGGGCCGAGCGGTATCCTGGCCCCAGGCGGTGTCGTATTTTTCCGTCAGGTAATCGCTGAGGGCCTGCCGGTCTTGGAACCGGAGCAGTCGGTAAGGCTCCTGGAACGCCACCTTTTCCACGAAGAGCAGCGTTCCCTCCTCTCCGGGAAGCAGCACACCGGTGTGGCCCACGGAAAGGGTTCCCGCATCATCGGAAAATCGGTCATGGAAAATCACGGTGATCAGGCTTGCGCTTCCTTGTGTGAACTGAATCCCCCGCTGTGTCCAGCCCTCCCTAAAAGCCCGGACCTGCTCCTCTGTATTGGTGGAATCCGCCGCGGCCACCGGAGCAAAGAGGGCGCAGAATTTGGCCTGACTCTCGCCGCAGAGTCCCGCCTCATCCTGTTTCAGGGCCTCCAAATCCAGAAACAGGAAGTCTTCTCCCTGGGTGGCGGGTGCATCCGGGGCCACGGTCACACGGTCTCCCAAAAGGCCAAAGGCGGTAATGCGGCAATTGTAGCCGGGAAAACTCCCGTTTTGGGCCATCCATTCCTCCTGCATGGCGTAGGGGTCGTATTTGGTAAATGCCGCCGGAGCCTTTTCAAACCCCTTTGTCAGCCACTGCGCTTTCACACTGGCGTTGAACCGGTCCACACGGGTCATCAGGTTCTCAATGCGATAATCCAAAATCCCCGCTTGCTTGAGCGTCTCCTCCAATAGCCCCCGGGAAGCCCCATCCGTCAAATTGGAATACTCTACGGTTTCCACCATAGGCTGTGTCGGCTCCGTTTTCCCGGCACAGCCGGTAAACAGCACCAGGGTCAGAGCCAAAAGTGCCGCCCGTTTCAGAAAATTCTTCATGTGCTTCTCCTTTGTTGTTTTTATTAGTGTACCCCAAAAGCCACAGGAAGCCGCAAAAATCTTAGGAAGCTCTGATTAAATCGGCAAGAGCTGACGGCAAAAGATTCGCCGCTCAGCCGCAGACGATTTATTCAGAGTTTCCCTTATGGCTAAAACGGCACACAGACCGCCGTCTACGGTGCTGTGTGCCGTTCCTGTTGCCGAGCATGAACGCCATGCCGGAAAATAATCAGGTAATGCTCTGCATATAGCCGTAGACAGACATTTTCCCGTCCACGGTTTCCGGGTAGTGCTTGCGCCAGTTCAGCTTGTGGAAAATCTGATTTTCGGTCAGGCGTTTCCACAAGTCCTCCTCATAGGGTTTGTCCGTATAGTCAAAAAGGGTATAGACCTCCCGGTTGTTGGGACCAATGGCATCCACCGCATCCCGGGACTCCGGATACAGGTCGTAGAGCATCCGGAAGCACAGATTGATGGGATGGTAGTCCATCAGGTGACCGTATTTTTTCTGGTATTCCAGGAAGAAGCGATAACAGAAGTCGTAGACCATGCACTCCGTTCCCCCAGCCAGCAGGAAAGAAGTCAGGCCACCGTAGTAGGGATTCCGGTTCCGGTCCTCCTTGCCCCACATCTGGATGCTGTAAAGCTCCGCATCCAAATAGGCTTTCGGAATTTTGTCGCTGACGAATACAGTGGAGTCCACCCACATTCCTCCAAAACGGCTGAGCAGATTCATCCGCAAAAGGTCTGAAAAATGGGTCAAAGTCAGCTTGCCGGATTTGAGATTTTTGTAGACATAGGGTGGAAATGTCACATACTGGCCAATGTTTTCTCCCGTCAGCAGCACCACTTTCGCATTTTCCGGGGCATTTTTCCGCAGAGAGCGGATGCACAGCTTGACAACCTCCGGCATATGCGCCTCCCCCTGGAGCCAGCATACCCAGATGAATTTTTGGTCTGATTCCGGTTTGTGAGGCGTAAAATGATAGTCCCGGAGAAAATCCCCGAAATCCTCTGTAAGAATGTCATAGCAGGTATCCAGCCACTTCATCCGGTTCTCCCTCACGGGGTACAGCCGATCAGTCCGTTCCTTGCCAAATTTCAGGATGTAGGTAGGTTTTGTAAATTTGGCATTGAGCAGGTTTCCCACTTTCTGCTGGATTTTCAGCCGCTTGTAATCCGCCTCTGTCAGGCCCAGGGAATCTCTCATGTTCTGTCCACTCCGTTCTCCGCATGTTATTTCCAAAGGTACACCCTTGTCTCGTAGGGCTGTAGGGTTCCGGGGATGGGGTCTTGGTAATTGCACAAAATCAGCTTGCCCTGGTCCAGCCGGAAGTCCTTGGGGGGCTGATAGTTCTGCCGCCTGGGGCTAAAGGAGCAGATGACCAGTATCCGCTGCCGTCCATCCCGCATGGAATACTGATACAACCACTTACTGCCCTTGGTATACTCCTCATAGGTACCCCAGCGGACACAGCTGAGCCGTTTGCGCAGGGCAATGGCCAATCTGTAGAAATTCAAAACGGAATTCAAATCTTCGTCCTGGCTGGCCACATTGATCTGACGGTAATTGTCATTGACATAAAACCAGGGTGTCCCGGTGGTAAAGCCCGCATTTTCGCTGCCGTCCCACTGCATGGGTGTCCGGGCGGAATCCCGGGAGCAACGCCAAAGTCTGTGAAGCCTGGCCCTGGGGGTCATCCGCTGGGCGTAGTGGTCAAAGTAATAGAGGGTCGCCACGTCCTCATACATCTCGGGGCTCCCCGGGTGCCAGTTGGTCATGCCGATCTCCTGGCCCTGATAGACAAAGGGGGTGCCTTTCTGGAACAGATACATGGCCGCCAGCATTTTGGCACTTTGCTCCCGGTAGTTCACGTCTCCATACCTGGAAACGATTCTGGGGTGGTCGTGGTTTTCCAGGAACAGCATGTTCCAGCCCCGGCCCTCCAACTTCCGCTGCCACAGGCGATAGGCTCTTTTCAGCCGTTTGAGAGAGAATTTCAGGGGGAAGAAATCTTGGAACAGGCAGTCGGCGCACATGGCGGCGTTCTGGATCATCATGCTGAATTCCTGATTTTTCCCCTCCTGAATGTAGCGCAGGGCGATTTTCGGCGTCACCATAGGGGCCTCTGCCAAGGTCATGCAGTCATAGTCTTTCAGCACGGAATCCCGGAATTCCGACAGATATTCGTGGATTTTCGGCCCGTGGTTGTAGTGAAACAGGCCCTTATAAACCGGCATCAGGCGGTCATTGGGCAACCCCGGCTTCTTGGAGATGAACGTGATCACGTTCTCCCGGAAGCCGTCCACTCCCAAATCCAGCCAAAAGCGCATGATGTTTTTGACTTCCTCCCGAACCAGAGGGTTGTCCATATTCAGGTCCGGCTGCTTGACCGCAAACAGGTGCAGGTAGTATTCTTTCCGTACCGGGTCATAGGTCCAGGCCTTGCCCTCAAAATGGGAATCCCAGTTGTTGGGAAGCTTCCCGTTTTTCTTGGCGGGCCGCCAGATATAGTAATCTGTATAAGGTTCAATGCGGCGGCGGCTTTTCTGAAACCACTCATGTTCATCACTGGTGTGGTTGATGACCAGATCCATAATGACCTTCATCCCCCGGCTGTGGGCTGCTTCCAGCACCGCCTGAAAGGCTTCCATGCCGCCGAACATGGGGTCAATGTCCAGATAGTCCGAAACATCGTAGCCGCAGTCCGCCCCACCGGAGGGATACAGCGGGGAAAACCAGATGCCGTTACAGCCCAGGCTTTTGATATAATCCAGCTTTTGAAGCACCCCATACAGGTCCCCCATGCCGTCGCCGTTGCCATCCATAAAGCTTCTGGGCCAAATCTGATAAAATACGGTATCTTTATACCATTGGGTTTGCTCCATGGTCCATCCCTCGTTTCTTGCTGTTCCTTACATTATATCTTTCTCTCCAAAAAAGGTCAAGGGTGCGATTCTTGCGGACTGCACCCTTGAAGATCATTTTTTAAATAATTTTTTTCGGACCTTCTCCAGAGTTTCCCGCCAGAACAGCGACAAAATCACTTTTTTATAGGGATAGGTAATGCCCCGGACGTGATAGGCCACGTCTGCCCCACGCTCCTGGGCCGTAGGTGGAATTTTCCGGGCATCCGGACCCAAACGGTACAGCCGCAGTTCCTCTCCGGGGACCTTTGCCAGCACATTCCACTCCTGGGGCCGCATTTCCCGGCCATAGGTTTGGAGCAGCTCTGCCCCCTGGATTCGGGAGGCAGTCAAAACATAGTCCTTTCCCTCAAAGCATTCCTTGGCACCGTAGAGATCTACGCACAGGTTTTCCCGGTCCAGAGCTTTTCTCAGCCAAAGATTTTCCATCCAGGCATCATACACCGCCCGTGACGCAGGAAGCTCCGAAAGCCGCAATGTGTCCCGCCGTCCCCCTTGGGCCAAGGGTACCTGAAACAGTCCGGTTTTTATTGCGAAATTCACCCCCGCATCAGAAAAACAGGTTGTCCGGGCAACTCTTGGGTACAGAAAAAAACGGTTGGTTTCAATGGTATAGGCAATGTAGTATTTCAGCCACGAATTCTTTCCCCATTCCTTGATATGGCCGGGAATTTTGGGAGAAGCCCCGAAATCATAGTCGGCATTCCGCTCCAACCAGTTGGAAAACAGGCCCCACTGCTCCTTGGTCCACATCTGACCCCAGGAACAGGCATACTGGAAATACCAGTTGTCATAGCCGTCATCCAGCGGCTCAAAAACTTTGTCCGTCAGCTGGCTTAAACGGTGGTTATACAGGGCCACACCGGCAATCTGGTCTTTCCCTTTGACGAATTCCAGGCATTCCAGGGCGTACCGGTAAAAATCCGGGGACACATACAAATCATCCTCCAAAAGGATGATGCCATCGTGGCTCTGGGTCAGGCCGCCGCACTGGAGAATATGCCGCTTGAGGCCCAGGTTTTCCTGCTGGTAAAGCACCTGTTTTTCCCCAAAGGGCCAGGAAAAGCTCTGGGCGTAGCTTAAAACGTCCTGGTTATCCCCCCGGTCAATGCTGATGATGAGGGGGGCATTTTCCGGGTATTCTCCCTGTAGGAGACTCCCTAAAATCCGTTTCAGGGACTCTATTCGGTTGTAGGCCACCACCACAATGGGCAAATCAGCCATGGTTTCTGCCTCCCTCCGCAATGCGCACCGCCTGATCATAGCCCTTAGCCACGGCGGCAAAACTGAATTTTTCCCCAAGCTGTGTCCGAAGCTCCTGAGAAACATCAGGGTTTTCAAGCAAAGCATCCAGAGCGGCTGCAAATTCCTCCGGCTTTTCCGGGTTTGCCATCAGGCCGTTTTTCCCCGGGACTACCACGTCACAGGCCCCGTCGGCATAGACGGAGGCCGCCACCGGCAGCCCCGCACAGCCCGCCTCCACCAGAATGAGTCCAAAACAGTCTGACCTGGAGGGTACCGCCAGAACCGTGGCTCCTGAGTACTCGGAAAGCAAGGCTTCCCCCTCCCGGTAGCCCAGCCAATCGATTCTGCTGCTGACACCCAGGCGATCTGCCAGGGCCTGAATTTCTGCCTGCTGGCCGTCTACATCATTGCCCACTACCCGAAGCCGGGCGTTTAGATGTTCCATAGCCGCCAAGGCCTCCACCAGCAAATCCAGCCCCTTTTCCCGGGATATCCGGCCCACATACAAAATGGTATTCTCCTGGGGCTGCCGGGTAAGCTTTACAAAGGGGGTCACATCCACCGTCAGCAACGCCACGGCGATTTTCTCCTCCGGTGCCCCCCAGTGCAGCAGCTTTTCCTTAGCCCGGGTGCCGCTGGCCAGATAGGCATCGGCTTTCCCGATAATGAGCTTCCGGGTAAGCTTTTGCACCCGGCCGATATAAGCCTCAGACCGCAGGGTACCGTCTGTCATGTTGATATAGGGAACACCGTGGCGTTTGGCCCACAGCAGCGTCCGCACCGCGGAAAGATTGTATTCCCCGCCGATGATCACCTGGGGCTTGAGCCGGTTCAGCATTTTGGTCAGCCCATAGGGAATATGGATATACCGGGTGGCCGTACCGCCCACGTCTCCCCCCTTGACCCGCAGGATTTTGGAACTGAGAAAATAGGTGTCCTTTAGTTCCTCCTCCGATACTTTCCAGGCCCGGTCCGCCTCGGTATGGCTGGTATAGAGAACCTGATAACGGTATTGGGATTCTCCGGACTGCATATAGGAAAACAAAGCCGTTCGGTAAGGGGCGGGAATATTGCTGAGGATCAACACATTTTTCATCGTCTTTGCTCCATGGCTTTTTCGTAGATTTCCATCAAACGCCGGTAGTTTTCCGCCGGGTCCATGTCTTTTTTGTATCTGGCGAGTACCGCCTCGGTCCAGTCCTGTTTCTTTTCCCAGAAAGCCGCCAGGGTATCCGCCAAAGATTGGGGGTCATCCCCCCGGAATTTCATACCGGTGACACCCTCTTCAATCAGGCTGCCGCCGTTGCCCAGCCGGGATACCAGCACCGGGGTACCCACGGAAAAGGACTCCGCAATGCTCATGGGGAAGCCCTCGTACCACTGGGTAGGCAGAATCATGGCCCGGCTCTCCCGCAGCAGCAGCCTGACCTCCTCATTGGACACAAAGCCCAAAAGGCGCACATTGTGAAGCCCGTTGGTCCCTATAAACTCCCGGCACCAGTCTTCCAGGGGACCGCTGCCGCAAATCAGCAATTCCGGACCCAAATCGCCCAACAGACGCCAGCCCTCCAGCAAAACCTTGATGCCTTTCAGCTCGTCCAGCCGTCCCGCAAAGAGGATTTGATTTTTTCGCCGGTTTCCGGGCAGCGGCTCCAAGGTCTGCTCCACGGCGTTGGCCTTGACCAAAACCCGCTCCGGGGACAGCCCCGGAAGCTTCAACAGCTTCTGGCGGTTAAATTCCGTCAGGCAGATGTAGGTCAGCTTCTTATAAATTCCCGTGGCCCGGTGCAGCTTCATAGACAGCACACAGCAAAGCGTCTGGGCAAAGCTGCCCCGGTAGCACCGGTGCTTCAGGGCGCAGCCCAGGCCCTTTGTGACGCAATCCTCGCATATATGGCCCTGGCGGTAAAAGGTGGCCCCGGGACACAGAAGCCTAAAATTATGAACGGTCTGCACCACCGCCGCCCCTTCCTTTCGGGCGGCATAGTACACCGCCGGGGAAATGAGCATCAGGGTATTGTGTACATGAACCAAATCAATTTGATTCTCCCGCAGGATTTTCCGGACCTCCCGGTAAGTCCTGGGGTTAAAGAGAACAGAAAAAGGCAGGCACATCTTTTTCCACAAAGGGAATTCTGAAAGCTCTCCATTATTTCGGAAGTAGGTCAGAACCCTGTGGCCATGGGCCTGCAGCATTTTCTGCTCACCGAGTGCCACTACCTCCTCCCCGCCGGGGATCTGGTAGAGATTGTGAACGATGAGTATATTCATTTTTATTTCCCTCGCAAATCCGCTTCGATGAGATAAAGCGTATTGGTGTAGAGATACCGATAAAACAGCCGCTTGGGGTCTTGCAGCAGCCGGTAGAACCATTCCAGGTTGTGCCGCTGCATCCAGTCCGGGGCGCGGTAGATGTTTTCCGCCGCATAGTCAAAGGCTGCGCCAACACCCACCATCAGCCCAGGGACCCGGCCCTGGTGGGCGTGCATCCAGATTTCCTGCTTGGGTGCGCCCAGGCCCACCCAGACGAAATCCGGCTGTTTTTCCCATAGCTCTTCCAGGAGGGCCTGGTCCTCCTCCTGGGTCATGGGGCGGAACGGCGGGCTAAAGCACCCGGCGATCTGGATACCGGGGTAGTGTGTGCGCAAATTCTTTTCCATTTTTTCCAGAGTCTCAGGGGTGCTGCCGTAAAAATAGTGCCGCCACCCCTTGGAAATACCGGCAGCAATGGCCTGCTGCATATAGTCCGGCCCTGTGACCCGGCGCATGGACCGGTAGCCTCTGCGGCGGCCGGTGGAAGAAAGGGGGCCGCCATCGGGAATGGCCAGAATGCCTCCGTTTTGAACCTCCATATAGCTGGGGTCTTTATAAGCCGTCACCGTGGTATGCACATTGGACACGCAGATATAATCCCCGGAGAGGATTTTGAGATTCCGCTCCGTAAAGTCCAGCAGCCAGGGCATGTCAATGGCCGCGATTTGGACCCCCAGAATGGGACACGTGGGCAGCGAGGCCTTATTCACCTGATGCTGGAAATCGCCTGCTGTCTTGTCCACGTTCTTCCCTCCTTGGTTGCAAATGGTTAGATGGTGTTATTATACCACCTTTTTTGTAAAAAATCTACTATTACTTTTCTGTTGCTGTCAGACAGGCCTGCCGCAGTTCCTGTTCGTTTTTCTGACATTGCAGCCGGTCACAGAGATTCAGGTAGCTGTCGCAGCCCAAAAGCGTGATATAGTCCATGATTTCCCGGCTTTGGGTGATATGGGTCAGAAGCAGGGTCAGCTCCTGGCCGTCTCCAAAGCAGTCTGTTAAAAAGCCGATGGCGTTTCTGAGTCCTTTCTCCATGGCCTGGATTTGCTCCTGCCGCCGGGAAAGGCACCCGGCAAAGGCTTCTTTTATAAAAGCGTCCTGGGCTTCTTTCTCCCGGAAGCGGTTTTGCTGTGCTTCTTTGACCCAGGTGTCCAGGTACTTCAGGACCTGGGTCTCCCGGCGCAGTTCCTCGGCACCGGAAAGCTTGAACTGCCGTTTGGTTTCCAGGGCTTTCCGGCGGGTTTCCGTAAATTCTTCCAAGGGTTGGGTTCCTTTTAAGAAGACCGTCAGACACCCATGGAGGGCCTGGGCCAGCCGGTCCGCTTCTTCATAGTTCCGGGCGGTGCGGCGCAAGGACTCCAACACCTGATTGACCAGGGTGAACCGCTCTGTAAAATCCCCTTGTCGGGCCAGGGCCACCCGGGAATTCCATTCTTCTTTCGAGGCCGTTCCCGCCAAAAGCCCAGGAACGCCGTAGTCCTGCCCGTATTTCCGGTAGAGCAAATAGTAAGCCGTAAAATCCCGGGCCGTTTCCTCCAGATTCAAAAATTCCCTTACCAGTTCTTCCCCCACCGGCAGTTCCAACTCCTCACAGCTTTGCAGGAGCCGGGACAAATCCTCCCAGCCCCGGGCGGTGACGTAGCGCAGGCGATCCTCCTGGCGGCTCACATGGTAGAATTTTTCCGGTTTCAGCCCCAGGAAGCACAGCACCGCCCCGTGAACCCCCGCCGCCTTTCCGTAGCCCAGAAACGCCTCCACACTGGCTTCTACAGAAATCAGGCGAATGCGGTCCAGGGTCACCACGTCAAAATCCCGGACGGACTTGTTATACTCCGGTGGGTTGCCCGCCGCCACGATGACCCAGCCCAGGGGCAGGGCGTGGTTTCCAAAGGTTTTGTTTTGCAGAAATTGCAGCATGGTAGGAGCCAGGGTTTCCGAAACGCAGTTGATTTCATCCAGAAACAGAATGCCCTCCCTCTTCCCGGAGCGGTCCATGGCGGCGTACACCGCGCCGATGATCTCGCTCATGGTATACTCCGTGACGGAAAAATGCTGGCCGCAGTAGTCCCGTTCCGCGATTTTCGGCAGACCCACGGCACTTTGCCGGGTGTGGTGGGTCATGGTATAGGCCACCATGGGAAGCCCCGCTTCCCGGGCGGCTTGCTCCACAATGGCGGTTTTCCCCACTCCGGGAGGGCCGATCAGCAGCAAGGGCCGCTGGTTGACCAAAGGATAGCGGTAATTCCCCTCAGGGTCCTTTTGCAGATAAACTGCCAGGGTGTTTTTGATTTCTTCCTTGGCCTTTTGAATATCCATATACGTTCTCCTAGTCCAGTGTCAGGATTTTCGCCCATTTTGGCACCAATTCCGGGTGCTTTCGGGGTCCTGACAACACAAAAACCGTTTCATAATCCGGCTTTTGGGGATAAAAGCCGTCCCCATCCGTAAAGTATAGCAACGCCCTGGGCTTTGGCAGCTCCCGCCTGTCCCGCATGGCCTGGATTTCCCGGAATACCGGCGTAAAATCCGTACCGCCCCGGCCCTTGATTTTTATGGTTTTTCCGTAGTTTTCCCATTCCTGAGGGGAGCGCACCAGGGCTTTGTCTTGCAAGCAGCAGTCGCACTGGAAAAACACCACCTGCATTTTATGGAAAAAGTTCTCCTGGGTGCTGAAAATCCCATAGGTCTCCCCCAGGAACCGCTCAACCAGGGCCTTGTCGCAGGAGGCGGAAGTATCAATGGCGATGGCCAGGGTATCCAGGCGGCAAACCTCCTTGTATTCCAGGGGTTCCAGCAACGGCATATTGCCGTAGAGGGTCAGCCCCAGATGATAGGGAATGTAGTCAAAGCTCTCCTCGTCACATTCCAGTTCCTCTCCGGGTACGGTGTAACGCCGCAGATACCGGCGAAAATCGTACAAGGGGCCTTTCAAGTCCCCGGTGTCCAGTTCTCCGCTGCCGCCTGTTCTCCCCCGGTTCCCCTGGCCCAGGCCCTGACCGGAGGCGGTGAGTCCCTCCCAGCGGCGGCAAAGTTCTTTGGAAAGGGTCGGACTCCACAGGCTGTGGTCGTCAAAGGCCACCGCTTTTTGAAGCTCTTCCCGGCCATAGGGAAGCCTGGGCAGTTGCTTTAGAATATCCCAGGGGGTTCCCCGGACCTGGGTGAACAGCTCTTTCTGAAAAGAGCCGGAGGAAGAAAGCCGGGGCTGGTGCAGTTCTTCAATGAACTTTTCTGTCCAGATGTCACAGGCCAGCCCCCAATCCTTTGGGTCCACCCGGTCCGGAATGCGGATGTGGAGATACAGGCAGTGAAGCAGCATGTGCAAATACCCCCGCCGCACCGCCGCCGGGTCCTGGGCGTAGAGCCTGATCAGGGAATCCGGGGCATATAGAACGGCCCCGTCGGTCCCCAGCCTGGCCCCAGGCTTTTGGGGCAGACATGCAAAGGCCCCGTTGAGTCCCGGATAAAGGCCGCAAAGCTCCGTGCGGCAAGCCGTCAGAATACGGCTGGGCAGGTCCTCCATTTTTTGCGCCTCCTACAGTGAAAAATCCCGGTCCCGAAACCCCATACGCTGCTTTTCTTTCAACAGCCACACCAGAATTTCCGGACGGTTCAGCTCCATGGCGGTTTGCAGAAATTCATCCACAAGGGATGCAGAAAACCGGACCCGATTGGAAAAGTCCTCCAATTCCGGCACCCGATTCTCTTCCATCAGGGCATTGACTGTATTTTTAACCCGTTTTTGCAGATACCCCAGATATACGGCTTTTTGTGCTTCATCTCCACACCCCGGAGTGTAAAATCCCCGCAGGGCCGCCGCCAGCCGCACCTCTTCCCGGGAGGCGGTCTTGAATTTTTGAAGCAGTTTCTCCCCCGTCAGCCCATTGGCCGACAGCACCTTTTGAAGCCTGACTGCCTCAGACTGTGTTTCCTGCCACATGGCCCCGCCCCCTCTTTTTTACCTATTATACCCATCTTTTCCCCTCCACGCAAGATAAGAATGTTGCGTACCATCCGTAAGAAATCCGATTTGTTCCTTTACCTTTTGGGGAAAATGTGATAAAATAGCAAGTCAATAGTCTAAAACCATTGTTCCCGGGGAGGTTCCTCAGATGCGTTTGCCTGATTTGAGAAAAAAGAAATGGAATTTTACAGCGTTGTCCTTTGTATTCCCCTTTGTGGGGATGCTTCTGGTGATGCTGATCAGCGGATACAAGCCTTTCGGAAAATACTCCATGCTGTATTCGGACATGTACCACCAGTATTATCCCTTTTTCGTAGCCTTTCGCCGCACCCTGCGGCAGGGGCAGAGCCTGTTGTACAATTGGAGCATCGGCATGGGGCTGGACTACCTGGGGCTGATTTCCTATTATTTGGGCAGCCCTTTGAATCTTCTGAGCGTTTTGGTGCCGGAAAAGTGGCTGCTGAGCTATTTTTCCCTGATGATGCCAATCAAGCTTGGTCTTGCGGGGCTGTTTTTCTTCCTGTTCCTGGAAAAGCTCTACGGGCGGAAAGATTTTTCCCTGGTGTGCTTTAGTGCCTGCTATGCTCTGTGCGCCTGGGCGTTGGGTTTTCAGTGGAACATCATGTGGCTGGATACCTTTGCCCTGCTTCCGCTGGTGGTGCTGGGAGAAATCAAGCTGCTACAGGAAAAACGGTTCTTTTTATACACGGTCAGCCTGTTTTTCGCCGTATTCATCAATTATTATGTGGGCTTTTTTGTGTGCATTTTCGTGGCCCTGGTGTTTTTCTGCTATGAGATCTGCCGGTTTCCCGGCTGGAAGCGGGCGGGGCTGGACCTTGTGCGCATTGCTTTCTTTTCTACCCTGGCCATCGGCATGACCGCCGTTCTGGAGCTGCCCACCCTGGCGGCTCTGCAAACCACCCAGTCCAGCGTCAACGCTTTCCCCAAGGGCTTCCGGCTGAACATTGCCAAGGAAAACACCTGGAAAGGGCTGCTGGATGCCATGCGCCAGGTGGCGGGCAATATGGGCGGTGCTTTGGAGCCGAACTTTAAAGAGGGGCTGCCCAACCTCTACTGCGGTGTGTTTTCCATGGAACTGGGATTTTTGTTTTTGCTTGCCCGGGATGTAAAGCTTCGGGACAAGCTCTGCGCCCTGGGACTGCTGCTGTTTTTTATGTTCAGCTTTATCATTCGGCAGCTGGACTATATCTGGCACGGCTTCCATTTCCCCAATATGATTCCCTACCGCTTTAGTTTCCTCTTTAGTTTCGTCCTGCTGTATATGGCCTACCGGGCCTGGCTGCTGCGCAGCCGCTTCCCGGTGTGGCACATCTGGGCCGCCGCTCTTTTTACCGCCGCCCTGCTGTGCTGCTCCAATAAAGCTCTGGACACCCAGAGTGTGGAACTGTTCGGTATGACCATGGATTTTCATGTCTACCTGATTTATAATTTTGGTTTCCTGCTGGCCTTTACGGCGGTCCTGCTCTACGGAAAGCGGACCGTCAAGCTGCCCGAAAATCCGGAGGAAGCGGACCTGCACCGGGCAAGATTCCTGCGCAGCTGCTTCCGAGTCCATTCCCGCCGGGCGGTGCTGACCCTGATGGTGCTGGAAATGGGCTGCAATCTGCTTTCCTTTGGCCTGTATTTCCCAGGTACCGGGGTTTCCAACTACCCCAAGGGTACCCAGGCCGCGGCCTCCATGTTCCGGTATATGCAGGAGCGGAAGAAAGAGCCTTTTTACCGGGCAGAGGTCACCCATTCCCAGACCCTCAATGACGATGCCCTCAACGGCTACAACGGCATTTCTGCCTTTACAAGCTCTGCAAATGTGCGTGTCACGGAGTTTCTGAAAGCCCTGGGTTATGGGGCCAAAAACACCTACAACCGGTATTGCTTTGAAGAAAGCTCCCCGGTGGCAAACCTTTTGCTGGACCTTAAATACATGCTGGACCGGGATGGCCGGGACCGCGGCAGCTCCATGTTTGAAGAGGTCCACCACTATGAGGATGTTACACTTCTGAAAAACAACGCCTATCTTCCCCTGGGCTTCTTGGCAAATGAGGAACTGGCCCAGGTGGATTTTACCGCCGCAGAACCTTTTGGTCTGCAAAACGATATTTTTTCTGCCATGACCGGACTGAGCCAGGATGTATGGCAGAAATTGGACAACACCCAGGTGGTGGCCCTGGGCAACGGCACGGAGATCACCCAGAGCGGCACCCGGGTCACCTATTCCCAGTGCCAGGAGGGGGCCTATGTCTCCTACTTCTTTAGCCCCAGCGATTCGGGCTTCCTGTGCATTTACCTGGACCTGCCCAAACGGAACGATTTTGTAGTGGCCGTCAACGATGTGGAACTGTACCGGGAGACCATCAGCCTGCCCCAGATGCTGGCCGTGGCGGATGTGACCCCTCAGGACAGTGTGGAGGTCCGTGTCCTCTGTGGCAAGGATGAAAGCAGCACCATAAACGTCACCGCCGCCCAACTGGACAACGACCTGTTCTTTGAGGGCTACGACATTTTAAACACCTCTACCCTGAATCTGACCTCTTTCCGCCAGACCCGGGTGGAGGGTACCATCCAGTGTGACCGGGATGGGCTATTGTACACCTCCGTTCCCCAAAACGGCAACTGGCACCTGTATATTGACGGCCAGGAAGCGGAGATCACCCTGGTAGGCGACTGCATGATTTCTGCCCACCTGACCGAGGGCAGCCACACCGTCACCCTGCGCTATCAAAACAAAGCGTTCTATGTAGGACTCCTGGTGACCCTGGTTTCCACCGCCCTCTTTGGAGTCTGCGCCTACCTTGCCTACAAACCGGAACTGGAACAGAAGAAAAAGAAAACAACCTGACCCTCCCCCACGCAGCAACCCTGCGTGGGGTTTCTTATGA
Organism: uncultured Oscillospiraceae bacterium; assembly: GCA_934593275.1. GTDB lineage: Bacteria > Bacillota > Clostridia > Oscillospirales > Oscillospiraceae > Faecousia. Next base: position 66,434 of record CAKTQE010000001.1, read on the forward strand.
ACCGCTCCAATACGGTACGGGATATATAAAAAATCATACCATTCAACCCCACAGGTTGAATACCCCACGTGGCGGGCGGCAGATTGCCGCCCCTACGATACATTTGTTACAAATCCCGTATATTTTATGTATCTAATGTCGGTTTATCGTTTCGAAAAATGCGAAAACGTGGTACGTTGACGTAGGGGCGGCAATCTGCCGCCCGCCACGTGGCAATAATAACCTGTGCCGATGAATGGAACTGCCTAATATACGGAACAATGTAGCGGCGTTGACCCAACGCCATCCAGCCCCGCCGAGGGGCTGGCACCGTGGTGAATATAACCCGTGCGGTTGAACGGTACTATCCCCGGATATGTCATTCCGAGCGAACGCAGTGAGTCGAGGAATCCACTCAAGTGGCAGATTTTATCTTGTGTTGGTTCATTATCCAACGTAGAAGATTCCTCCACTCCGCTAACGCTACGGTCGGAATGACATAACGGGCGCGATTTCGTTTATCTGCACAGGTTGTATTTGTGACGTTTCCGGAACGGCCAAAAGAAATTTTAAATTCTTCACAAAAAAGAAACCTCTTTACAGATGCACCTGTGATACGATACAATAAAAGAAATGAATGGCAGACACTGGAGGCGTTTATGTATGGCGTATATTGAATTCCAAAACGTGCAAAAAATCTACGGCACCGGGGCGGCGGAGGTTCGCGCTCTGGATGGTGTATCCTTTGAAGTGGAAAAAGGGGAATTTGTGGTGCTGCTGGGTTCCTCCGGCGCGGGCAAAACCACCCTGCTGAATATGCTCGGCGGTATGGACACCATTACCTCCGGCACCATCTTATTTGATGGGCGGGATATTTCTCACCTGAATTCCTTTGAAATGGCCCGGTACCGCCGCCATGACGTGGGGTTTGTCTTTCAGTTCTACAACCTGATCCCCAACCTGACGGCCCTGGAAAACGTGGAGATCGCCGCCCAGCTTTGCGCCGACCCCATTCCCGCACGGCAAGCCCTGGACATGGTGGGTCTTTCGGAACGGGCCAGAAATTTCCCGGCCCAGCTCTCCGGCGGGGAGCAGCAGCGGGTATCCATTGCCCGGGCCTTGGCCAAGAACCCCCGACTGCTGCTTTGTGACGAGCCAACCGGTGCCTTGGACTATGTGACCGGCAAAGCCGTATTAAAGCTTCTCTACGATTTGAGCAAGGCCCGTGGCACCACCGTGATCATCATTACCCACAACCAGGCCATTGCGCCTATGGCGGACCGGATAATCCGCATCAAAAGCGGACGCATCCGCTCCAACGAGCGGAATGAGAACATCGTTCCCATTGAAAATATTGAGTGGTGAGTTCTATGAGATCCATTGTAAAAATGACCCTGCGGACCATTCGGTCCTTTCTGGGGCGGTTTCTGGCCCTCATGCTCATTGTGACCCTCAGTGTCAGCTTTTTTGCCGGACTGAAAGTCACCAAGGATGCCATGTACGCCACCTGTCAGGACTATCTGACCAGTCAGAACTTCTATGATTTTCGTCTGATTTCCACCCTGGGCTTTTCCGACGACGATGTGGAGACCATCTCCAAAGAGCCTTGGATTTCCGCCACCGAGGGACAGAAAAGCGTGGATGCCCTGATCCCCTATGAAGATTCCACCGCCGCCTTTAAGTTTCTCTCCCTGCCGGAAAAAATCAACATTCCCTCCCTCCGGGCCGGGCGGATGCCCCTGAACCGTCAGGAATGTCTGGCCGATGCCAAGGTCTTTACGGAAAAGGACATTGGCACCGTTATCAAATTGTCCCCGGAAAACAGCCAGAATACCCTGGATTTTTTAGAGGAAACCAGCTTCCTCATCACCGGCCTGGGGGACTCCCCCTTGTACATCGGGGCAGACCGTGGCACCACCACCATGGGAGACGGGGCAGTAAAAGGCTTTTTCTACTTAAGCCCTGAGGCTTTTTCCACGGAACAGGATGTATATACAGAGGTAGACGTGACCCTGCGGCCCCAGGCGGAGATTTATTCCCAGGCCTATGAGAATCTCATCAACGAATACAAACCCCAGATCACCCAGGTTTTGTCCAATGTGGCCCAGGACCGGTTCGACTCCATTCTGGATGCCCTGGGCCTTGAAAAAGAACAGGCCCAGTACATCGATTTGGAGGAGCCGGAAACCTATGTGCTGACCCGCCGGGAAAATGTGGGTTTTGTCAGCTTTGAAAACGACACCGCCATTGTCTCCGGCATTGCCAACCTCCTGCCGGTGTTCTTTATTATGATCGCCCTTCTGGTCTGCATCACCACCATGACCCGTATGGTCAGCGAGGAGCGGACCCAAATCGGCGTACTCAAGGCCCTGGGCTTCCATGGCTGGGATATTGCGGCCAAATATCTGCTCTATGCCGGAAGTGCCACGGTAATTGGCTGGACACTGGGCTATTTTCTGGGTACCTGGGGGCTGCCCCAGGTCTTCTGGATGGCCTACAGCGTGCTGTACAAGTTTGCACCCCTCAAATACCAGCTCAGCCCCACTCTTGCAAGAATCACTTTGCTCGTCTCCCTCTTTGGCATTCTGGGTGCCACCCTGGCCTCCTGCTGGAAAGCCCTCAGCAGCACCCCCGCCGACCTGATCCGCCCCCAACGGGGTAAAAGCGGGCGGCGCATTCTGCTGGAATATGTGCCGTTCCTGTGGAAACCTCTCAGCTTCCTGCAAAAAATCACCCTGCGGAACATGCTGCACTACAAGCTGCGGATGATGATGATGCTGGTGGGCATTGGCTGCTGCACCGCCATGATGGTCACGGCTTTCGGCGTGCGGGACTCCATGATCCACATTGGTGATCTGCAATATAAGGGCATCCAGCACTACGACATGGACTTGAGCTTCTCCGAAAGCAAGGCCACCGCCATAGAAAACGCCGCTTCCCGCATCGATGGCATCACCGAGACACTGCCCTGCGTGAAAGACCGGGTGGATGTTTACGGCAACAGCGACAATCTGCGCTCCGTGACCCTGCTGGGCATTTCTGATTGGGATGCTTTGGAAGACTACTGGAGCCTAACCTGGGAGGATGCCCCTCTGTCTCCCCCCGCACCTGGGGAGGCTCTGGTCAGCCGCCGATTGGCGGAAAAGCTGGAACTTTCCATCGGCAGCACTGTGGATGCCGAAGACAGCGACCTGAACCGGGTGTCTTTTACCGTTGCGGGCATTTTTGAAAACTATGCCGCAAACTTCCTCTTTGTAAATGACACCGACTGCGCCCAGGGCTTTGGCAGCAACGGCCCCAATGCCATGCTGCTGAAAACCGATGGGGATGAAAACGCCATTGCCAAGGCCCTGACGGACCTGGACGGCGTTACTGCCCTGAATCGGCTTTCCACCGCCCTGGATGGCGTCAACGATGCCATGAGCTGCTTAAACTACATCATCTGGCTGGTGGTGGGCTTTGCCGGTGCTTTGGCCTTTATCGTCATCTACAATCTGACCAACATCAATCTGGCAGAGCGGAGCCGGGAAATCGCCACCGTAGAGGTTCTGGGCTTCTACCCCAGGGAAACGGAAGTCTATGTGCTGCGGGAAAACCTGGTGCTTTCGTTCCTGGCGGCCCTTTTGGGTCTGCCCATTGGCCGCGTCATTCACTCCCTGGTCATGGGCATGGTCACGGTGGATAACTCCTGTTTTGATGTCCATGTGGAAAAACTCAGCTATCTGGCGGCTTTCCTGTGTACCCTGCTTTTTGCCGCCATCGTCAACCGGGCCATGCGCCGGCACATCCGCAAAATTCCCATGGCCGAGTCCCTGAAAGCTGTGGAATAAATGTGGAATTTCCGCATTGCTTGCATTTCAGGTATCTTTCCGTTATAATACACCAAGTAACCAAGTAAAGGAGTGGATGGTCTATGGAATACAACAAACAGATTTCTTCCATGGTTCCCGGGGACCGGGTGGAAGGATTTTATATTTTAAAAGACGGACAAATCAAAACCTCCAACAGCGGCAAACCCTTTTTGGCTGCCACCATCTCAGACCGCACCGGCACCCTGGACGTGAAAGCCTGGGATTATTCCGGTCCTGTGGGTATGCCGGAGGATGCGGGAAAGGTGGTCAAAATCCGAGGGGACATTACGGAATACCGTGGCACCACCCAGCTGACGGTTTCCAACATCCGCATGGCCCTGCCTGAGGACAGCTATGACCCTGCCCTGCTGGTACCCGTGGCCCCCATCGACCAGGAGGATACCCTGCGGCAGGTCCAGCAGCTGGTGGACAGTCTGGAGGACCAGGATTACCGCCAGGTGGCCCAGGCCATGCTGACCCGGCACCTGGATGCTTTCAAGCGCATTCCTGCCGCCAAAAGCGTACACCATAGCTTCCTGTCCGGGCTGATGATGCACACCGCCAATATGATGCGGCTGGCGGATTTTATTTCCGGACTCTACCCCCAGATCATTGACCGGAGTCTGCTGCTCACCGGCACCCTGCTGCATGACTTTGCCAAAGAGCGGGAATTCACTTTCTCCCAACTGGGCATCGTCACGGACTACTCTCGGAAAGGCCAGCTCCTTGGCCACCTGGTCATGGGGGCCCAGGAAATCGGCACCCTCTGCGCAGAGTTGGGTACCCCGGAAGAAAAGAGTCTGATGCTCCAGCACATGATCCTCTCCCACCACGGCGAGCCGGAATTCGGTGCCGCGGTAAAGCCCATGTTCGCTGAGGCAGAGCTTCTAAGCCAAATCGACATGCTGGACAGCCGCATGGAAATCTACGCCGAAACCCTCCCCAACATCCCGGCGGGTACATTCAGCAGCCGGATTTTCGCTCTGGATAAGCGGATTTATCACCACGAATAAGTCCTATAGACGGCATTTCGTTAAATATTGCAGCAGCGGGCGGCAATCTGCCGCCCGCCACGTGGCAAATACAACCTGTGCGGGTGAATGGTAAAACCCGATATACGGTATAAATGTAGCGGCGTTGACCCAACGCCATCCAGCCCCGGCGAGGGGCTGGCACCGTGGTAAATATAACCCGTTTTGTTGAATGGTATTACCCCATACAATAATGAACGTTTTTCCGTTTGTCTTTACAGATAGAAACGTACCACGGTTCCGGCCCTGTGGGCCGGGTGGCGGCAGATTGCCGCCGCTACAGTGGGGTATACCACGTTTCGGGGGGTACCATTCAACCACACAGGTTATACATCCAACGTGGCGGGCGGCAATCTGCCGCCCGCCACGTATCGAATACAACCTGTGGGGTTGAATGGAACCACTGGCGTCCCCCGAAATTGTCAATTGTCCATTGTCAATTGTCAATTCAAAAAACTGTCAACTGTCAACTAATCCACGCTTCCACATACAAAAAAGCCCGGGGCGTATCCGCTACGTCCCGGTGCTTATTTATACGCCGTTGACCACGTTTTTGGGGGTGCCGTTCAGGAAGCCGCGGATGCTGTCAACGATGGTGTTCAGCAAGCGTTGGCGGCTTTCCAGGGGTGCCCAGGCCATGTGGGGGGTGATGATGCAGTTTTTGCAGGAGAGCAGGGGGTTATCCGGCTCGATCGGCTCCTGGCAGGTTACGTCCATGGCGGCACCACGGAGTTTGCCGGAGGTCAGGGCCTGGGCCAAATCCTGCTCGTTGATCAGTGCGCCCCGGGCGGTGTTTACCAGCAGGGCACCGTCCCGCATTTTAGAAAGGGTCCGGGCGTTGATGATGCCCTGGGTCTCCGGGAACAGGGGGCAGTGGAGGGACACCACGTCCGACTGGGAAAGCAGGGTATCCAAATCTACATAGGTGGCGATTTCCCGGCCCTGGGGGCTTTGGCTGCGGTTATAGGCCAGAATATTCATGCCAAAGGCCTTGGCAAGCCTTGCTACGGCCATGCCGATGCTGCCAAGACCGATAATGCCCATGGTCTTCCCCGCCAGTTCCACCTGAGGGGTCAGCCAGTAGGTGAAGCAGTCGGCTTTCTGCCAGCCGCCCTGGTGGACATCCTGATTGTGCAGTCCGATACGGTGGCACAGTTCCAGCAGCAGGGCCATGGTAAACTGGGCCACGGTTTCCGTGCCGTAGGTGGGGACATTGGTCACGGGAATGCCCCGTTTGGCACAGGCATCAATATCAATGACGTTGTAGCCCGTACCCTGGACACAGATCAGCCGGATGTTGGGGCAGCTATCCAGAATCTCCTGGGTAATGGGAACTTTGTTCAGCAGCACGATCTCACTGTCACCGATCCGGGCAATGGCCTCCTCCTGGGTGTAGGTCCGCTCATAAACCGTTACCTCTCCGAATTCTTCCAGACAGGCATAGGACAGATCCCCGGGGTTCAGGGCGTGGCCGTCCAAAACAACAAGTTTCATATGGATACTCCTTCTCTTAGGCAGCACCGCACAATTCGTCAAAAGATCCGCTGATGTCCGCAGACGCAATTGTGCGGTGTTGCCTTTAATATAAATCCAACATACTATCCAGGTAAAGGGCCTCCCGGACGTGGAGTTGGTATTGGGGTTTGGTCAGATAGTATAATAAGAATTCCAGCACCATGGCACTGCCCAGGCCCCGGCCCTCCAGCTTGAAGTTTTCAAAGCCCAGGGGCAGGTACACTTTCTGAATGTCCCGGACGCTGATAAAACCCGGATTTTCCATGGCCCGGGAGAACCGGTAGCCCTCATTTCCATGGGGGGCGGTGCAGACATGCTCCTTACAGGGAATGCCCAGATTTTTCCGGCTGACGTTTTCGTAACAGGCTTTCCGCTGGGTGCAACCAAAATCGCAGCACTCATTGCACAGGAATTCCACCTTGGCCTTTTGGGCCGGGGTCAGGGTTTTCAGGTGCCGGAAATCCTTATTCAGCCGAAAATCCGGCACGACATACAAAAACGCCTCCCGGTTCAGCTCCTCCAGAAAATCCTGCCAATGGGTCAGGACTTTGGTGGTGGAGCTGATGCGGCAGAGGTTCGGGTAATGGGTTTGCAGATATTGCAGCAGCAACTCGGAGTGGAGAATCACGCCGTTACCCTCCCAGCCACTCAGGCAGCGGCACAGAGCGTTGGAAGCAGGGTCATCCAGATGTTCCGGCTCCAAAAGAGAATTGCTGAAAGTCAGCCGGGCGGAAATGCCCTCCGCCCGGCACAGCTTCAAAGGGCCTTGGAGGTCCTGGGTCTCACAGCCCACCCGGCCACCGCCCCACAGGCAGTTTCCCGGCGCACCGTAAAGCGAACCAATGCGGCACCAGTCGTAAAAATATTCCCGGTGTTCCCGGAATAGGGGCAAAAACAGCCGATACAGCTCGTAAAACTCAAAAAGCCCCGGCAGATGGAAAATGGCCTCTTTCAAGGCTTACACCTTGAATTTATAGCAGCATTTCCGCACATGGGCAGTATCCCCGTCTGCCACCTTGACCATGTGGATGTCCTCAGGATAGACGATCAGCACGTCCTCCGGGGTCATGGAGAACCAGGTTTCCACAGGGCCTTGGAAGCCTACAAAGTCTTCCTGTTCTTTCCGAATAGTCTCTGTCAGATGCTCTACATTGGAAACACCGATTTTCTCATGGCCCCCCAGCAGCACATGGACATCGCCGTAGGCAATATGCCCTTCCCACAGGGCCTGTTCCTGGGGCATGGTGTCATAGTCAAAGCGGTTGACAAAGGCGTTGTCTCCGTCAATGTCGTTTCTGCCCATGGAAAGCTGCTCCGGGTCGCTGTGGAGAATGGCCTGGATGGCGGCATCCAGGGACTTGCTCTGGCCCAGATACCGGGCCAGGTTTTTCTTTTTCGTGTAAATCATCAAAAATCCACCTTTCTATAAACGCAGGGATTGCCGGGACGGTCTTTTGGACTGTCCCGGCAAAAGGCAATCAGTTGGCACGGATGCGGTTACACAGGTCCAGGGAAAGGCCGTCGGCTTCGTCAATGTCCAGAAGCTCCTTGACAAGGCGTTCCTCTTCCTGGGGGGTGAAGTTGGTAAAGGGACGGCGGGCGTAGCCTGCGGGAATGCCTCCGGCCCGGAGCCAGAGCTTGATACAGGCCATCATGCTGCCGCTGTGAATTCCCGCCATAATGACATGGACGGCTTTGCATTGCAATGCGGTAGCAGCAGGAATGTCGGAACGCTTGACCGCCTCCCAAATCCGCAAATACAGGTCCGGAATGCAATTATAAAAGGAACCGATGATTCCGTCAACCCCCAAAGCAATATTGGAGGAGCCTAATTCATCACAGCCGCCGTAAATCTGGAACCCGGGCTTGCACTGTTCCCGAATCTGGGCGGTTTCATACAGGGCTGTGCCGGTGTATTTGACACCCTTGACGTTTTCGATTTGGCTGAGCTTTACAATGGTCTCCACGGACATCATTCCGGCCAGAGGGATGTTGTAAACGATCATGGGAAGATCCGTTGCCTGGGCAATGTCCCGATAGTAGCCGATGATCTGCTCCTCGTTAAACCGGAAATAGAAAGGAGGTACGCTGGAAACACCTGCCGCCCCATGGGCCTGGGCGTGTTCTGCCAGCTCTATGGAGGTTCTTGTGGACATGGCCCCTACATGGACCACCACAGGCACCCGGTCGCCCACCTCCTCCATAACGATCTCCACCTGGCGTTTCCGCTCCTCCGGGGTCATCAAAAAGGCTTCGCCGGTGGAACCGGTGAGATACAGGCCCCCGATGGGGTAGCTCAGCAGATGGCGGATAAAGGCCCGGGTGCTGGTTTCGTCCAGATTTTCAGCCTTGTCAAAAACGGAAATGACTGCGGGGATGACTCCTTTAAAATCCTGAATATTGCGGCTCATATAGGTTACTCCTTTTCCTTAGCCAGAAAGTCTGCGTATTGCTCGTGTACCAAATGACAGGCGGCGAAATGGCTCACGCCGTCAATGATGTATTCTTCCAGAACCGGCCGCTCCTGCTTGCATTTTTCGCAGCACTGGGGACACCGGGGGTGGAAGGTACAACCGCTGGGAGGGTTGGCGGGGCTGGGAACATCGCCCTGCAGGGGGATGCGCTTTTTCTTGTGGGTCACGTCTGCCACGGGAATGGCACTGAGCAGGGCCTGGGTGTAGGGGTGGAGGGTGTTTTTAAACAGCTCTTCCGAGGTGGTCAGCTCCACCACCCGGCCTAAGTACATGACCGCAATGCGGTCTGCCAGGTATTCCACCACGGACAAATCGTGGGTGATGAAAATATAGGTCAGCTTGTATTCGTCTTTCAGCTGGTTCAGAAGCTTCAGCACCTGGGCCTGGATGGAAACGTCCAGAGCGGAAACCGCCTCATCGCAGATGATCAGCTCCGGGTTTACCGACAACGCCCGGGCAATGCCAATGCGCTGCCGCTGGCCGCCGGAGAATTCATTGGGATACCGGGCCATATAATCCCGGGGCAGGTTGACCGCCTCCAACAGGTCTCCGATTTTTTTAATCCGTTCTTCCTTGCTCTTGACTCCAAACTTGATCAGAGGGTCTTCCAGAGAGCCGAAAATGGTAAAAGCGGGGTTCAAGGAGGAATAGGGGTCCTGGAAAACGATCTGGATTTTCTGCCGGGCATCGTCCAGCTCTTTCCGGCTCAGCTTCCGCAGGTCCTTGTAGCCGTCCTCAAACTTATACTCCATGCTGCCCTCGGTAACGGGTACCAGCTGCAAAATGGATTTTCCCAGGGTGGTCTTGCCGCAGCCGGACTCTCCCACCAACCCCAGGGTCTCGCCCCGGTAAACGTCCAGGTTGATGTCGTCCACAGCCTTGACATAGCCCACGGTACGCTTCATCAGGCCCTTTTTAATGGGAAAATAGGTTTTGGCACCGCGAACTTTCAGAAGGACCTCTTTCTTTTGCTCATTTGCCACTTGCCATTACCTCCTTATAGTTAAAGCACCGGGAATAATGTCCTTCCTTTACCCACTGCTCAGGAGGCATTTCCGTCTCGCAGCGTTCACAGGCGTAATCGCACCGGGGGCAGAACTGGCAGCCCTTGGGCCGGTTAAAGGGGTCCGGGGTGGAGCCGCGAATGGGTTCCAGCTGCTGATTTTTGCCCTTGCCCAGAATGGGAATGGAGCGGAGCAGGGCCTTGGTGTAGGGATGGGTGGGATTGGTGAAAATATCCTCGGCCTTGCCGTATTCTACGATGTTGCCCATGTACATGACGGCCACTTCATCGGCCATTTCCGCCACCACGCCCATATTGTGGGTGATCATCATAATAGCGGTGCCGTGCTTTTCTTTCAGCTCGTTCATCAGGTCAAAAATCTGCGCACTGATGGTCACGTCCAGAGCGGTGGTGGGCTCGTCGGCCAGCAGGATTTTGGGCTCACAGGACATGCCCATGGCGATCATGGAACGCTGCCGCATACCGCCGGAGAACTGGTGGGGGTATTCGCCGTAGCGAATTTCCGGGGCGGGGATGCCCATATCCGCCAGGTCCTCAATGGCTTCCGCCTTATACTGGGCTTTGGTCAGTCCCTTTTTATGCTCCCGGAGCATTTCTTCGATCTGGTAACCCACGGTGAACACCGGGTTCAGGGCGGTCATGGGGTCCTGGAAGATGATGGCAATGTCCTGCCCCCGGAGGGCGCGCATTTCCTTGCCGTTCTTTTCCAGCTGGTCCAGCCGGACCTCACTGCCGTCCTCTTTGTAATAGGTAATGGAGCCGGACTCGATACGGGACAGCTCCGGCAGCAGCCGCAAAATGGAGTTGGCGGTAACGGACTTGCCGCAGCCGGACTCCCCTACCACGCACAGCGTCCGTCCCCGGCGAATGTCAAAGCTGACACCCCGCAATACCTTATTGCAGCGTTGGTTGGTATAGAAATTGACGTGGAGATCCTTCACACGAAGGACCACATCGTCCTGCTTTTTTTCTACAGTTTCCATAGGGTTCACCTCTTAACCGATCTGGTTGGGGTCGCTGGCATCCCGCAGACCGTCACCGATGAAGTTGATGGACAGCACGAACAGGATCAGCATAATGGAGCAAGGAAGCCACATCCACCAGTACCCCAGCCAGTCAAAGCGAATGGTGCCGGAGTTGGTGATGACGTTGATGATGTTGCCCCAGGTGGCGATCTCCTGGGGAACGCCGTAACCCAAGACGGACAGGGAGGCTTCCTGCAAAATGAACATGGCGGTGGACAGAGTGATGTTTACCACAACGGGGCCAAGGGTGTTGGGCAGCAGATGCTTAAAGGCGATTTTGAGGTCGGAGATGCCAAAGGCCCGCAGGGCTTGCACAAACTCCTCCTCTTTCAGCGACAGCACCTTGCTTCGGGCCATACGGTACATACTGGGCCAACCGGTGAGGATGAAAATAACAATGAGGTTTTGCAAGCTCTGGCCAACCAGGGCCACAATGATGATGATGAGAACCATCTGGGGGAACGAAAGAAAAATATCCGCAATTTTCATCAATATATTGTCCAGCCAACCGCCTTTATAGCCCACAAACAGGCCCAGGGTCACGCCGATGAGGGCTGCGCCCAAGGCACTGCCCAGGCCCACCACGATACTGATGCGGCCACCGTAGAGCATCCGGGACCAGATGTCCCGGCCCATCTGGTCGGTGCCGAAGATGTGGGCCAGAGAGGGAGCTTGCATCTTTTCCCGCAGGGCAAAGGCCGTGGGAGAATACTTGGTAAACAGCGGCGCGCCGAAGCACAGCAGGCAGATGACGAAGAACATGACCACGCCCAAAACTGCCAGCTTGTTGGCGGTGAGTTTCCGCAACGCCCGGTTGGTGAGCTTGGTGGAGAGCTTGCCGCTTTCCTCCATGTCCCGGATTTTATCCATCTGACGGTCCAAAGCCGTCCGTTTTACTTTATTTGTATTTGTCATGACAGTTTCACCCTCGGATCAAGAACGGCTGTCAGAATATCCACAAGCAGGGACGACAGCAGCACAAGCAAGACCATAAACAGGCCGACGGACATGATAATGGGGGTATTCTGGGTTTTTACGGCATCGGTGAACCATCTGCCAACGCCGGGCCACTGGAAAATGTTTTCAATGACGATGGAGCCGCTGATCAGGGTGGGCAGACGGAAGCCGATCAGCACCATGACGGGAGTACAGGCCACCCGGAAGCCATGGAGCATATTGACTTTCCACTCCGGCAGGCCCTTGGCACGGGCGGTTTTCATATAGTCCCGGTTCATGGAATCCAGCATACTGGACCGGGCGTAGCGCATGACACCGGCGGTCATGGAAATACCGAGAACAAAGGCGGGCAGGAACAGATGGTGCAGCTCACTGGCCAATCCACCGGTACCCCGCTGCCCTACAGGGAACCATTTGAGGTTCAGGGCAAAGAGAATAATGCAGAAAATACCAAACAGGAACTGGGGGATAGCAACGCCGATCATGCCCGCAACGGTCAGCACGTTATCGGCGATTTTTCCCTTTTTCAGGGCGGAGATCACGCCCAGCAGAATGCCCAGCACCGTAGAAATAATCAGAGCAGCCAGAGACAGCTCGATGGTGGCGGGAAGTTTCTGCATCATCAGCTCGCTGACGGGCATGTTGTTTTGCAGGGAATACCCAAGGTCCCCGGTACATACCCCCTTGAGCCAGTTGAAATAGCGGACGATCATGGGGCCGTCCAGGCCCTTGGCCACCCGGAAAGCCTGGATCTGCTCCGGGGTCATTTCGGCCAGCTGATCCATGGGGATCAGGAAATCGATCACGTCACCGGGCATCAGTTCCACGCCCAGGTAGATGAGAAACGTGATGATCAGCAGCATGGGAATCATGCCCAGCAGTTTTCTAAGTGTAAAATTCAGCATGGAAAAACCCCTTCCACTTTCTGTAGACATCCGGAACGGAATCCGATTTTTCATCCCTTTCCGGATAGTGGGCGGGGGCTAGCAAAGGCTAGCCCCCCTAAAAAACGTATCGGAATTACTTTGCGGCTCTCTCAAACATGTTGATAAAGATGTATCTGGGGAAGGTCACGTTGACGGTCTGGACGTCAAAGCCATCCATGGAGTGGAACTGCTGGACCTGAGAGGAATCCTTGCAGAAGGCATAGTCGATCTTGTCGGCCTTGGCGTTGGTGATCAGGTTCTCGTCACCGGCGTCGGTGGAGGGGTACATGTAAATCTTTTCGATGTTGCCGGTGCCGGGGACGAAGTAGTCTTCATTCCGGGTCAGGATGGTGTACTCACCCAGCTTGACGGTCTCGACCTTGAACGGGCCGGTGCCGATAGGCTTCTGCCAGAAGGTATCGGCGGCGAAGTTCTCGGGAGCCACATTCTCCAGGCAGTGCTTGGGCAGAACGGCCCACTGGGAGAAGATGGTCAGGGCGTTGGGCTGAGGATTGTTGAACTGGAAGACGACCTTGTTGCCGTCTACGGTGATGGAAGAAGCATCGTTCATCACGTCAGTCATAACGGCGTTGGCACCGGGGATGGTGGGATAGTACTGGAAGGTCCAGGCCACGTCATCGGCGGTGAAGTCCTGGCCGTCGTGCCACTTGATGCCATCCCGGATGGTAAAGGTAATGGTCTTGCCGTCTTCGGAGACTTCGTAGCTTTCGGCCAGAGAGCCATCGGTGGGGGTCAGGCTGGTGTCGGCGTTCAGCAGACGGTCAAATACGATTTCCTGATGCCAGAACAGGCCGGGGTTGGTAGCGGTATGCTCCAGGGCGTTGACGGCACCGGTGTTGGTATACATGGTCTTGTCGGCCCGGTCAATGTTCCAGTCCAGAATGTTCTTGGTGTAGGAGAACTGGTCGTTGCCCACAGCGTTCCCGGCCATATCCAGGTGCTTGGAGGTGATGACCCAGGAGGGGATGTAGAACAGGGGAATGACTTCCACGTTCTCGTTTTCGTAGACCTGAATGGCATCATAGGCGGCCTTCTGGTCGGCGGTGGTGACGGCCACCTTAGCGGTCTCGATCAGGGCGTCCAGAGTGGGGTCAGGCAGAACGGTGGAGTTGTTGGGGGCGGTGCTGTGGTGACGGTTGTACAGTTCGCCCAGCGTCAGAGCGTTGGTACCGGCAAAGCACAGGTCCCAGTCTACAGCGGAGGTCTTGCCGTCAGCGGAGGGGGTCCACAGCTGAACGGTCAGGTTGTCGGTCAGCAGCTGGAACTCCATCTTAACGCCTACTTCTGCCCAGTAGCCCTGGATGGCGGTGATGGTGTCCAGGAGGTTGCCGGTGTAGTAAACGGCTTTCAGGGTGTAGGAGCTGTCCCAGCCGGCTTCTGCCAGCAGCTGCTTGGCAAGCTCAGGGTTGTAGGTGTACTCGGTGAGGCCGTCAGCCTGCCAGGTTCCTTCGGGAACCAGAGACTTGTGGGCGGCGACCACGTTGTTTTCCCACAGGCCCTCTACGATGGCATCCATATCAATGGCATACCACAGAGCCTGACGGACACGGACATCCTGCAGGGGATTGGTGTAGGCGGGACCGGCGGGTTCGGCAGCGGTGGCGTTGTCACCGGCAGGGGCCGCGGTGGTAGCAGCGGGGGCGGTGGTACCGCTCTGGCCGCAGGCTGCCAGGGTCAGCAGCATGCACGCTGCCAGCAGCAGTGTCACAAGTTTCTTCATTTTTGTTCCTCCTAATGGTAAAAATCGCGGGGATGGTCTCGGTCCCGCGGGAGTTTTTGAAAACTCCTATGTGTCTTCATTCTAACGACAAATTTGAACCTTGTCAACACAGAAACCCCGGTGGCGCTGTATAAATACAGAGGAGAAAATTGTGCATGTTGCACATAATGCAATCTTAACAGTTCAGAGAAACCAACGTGTTGCAAAAAGAAAGTGATGAAAAAAGGAGTCCGCAGACAGCTCCAAAATCTGAGCATGTCCACGGTGCAGAATACAAAATGATAAAATTGTGCCCATTTCAGGGAATAAAAAACTGGCTGCATTTTCATGCAGCCAGTTCAAAGAAAAATTATTTCCGAATTTCTTCCGGCATAACACCCCGGTTGGAAATGGTTTTCGGGGTGATTTCCCCGGCTTTGGTCAGGGCATCCTTGGTAAGGATGGGGCCGACCAATTCGTAAATCAGCACGGAGAACAAAATGATACTGCGCATAATGGCACCCTCGGCCCCGAAGTCCGCGGCCACGGTGGCAGACATACCCAGGGCAACACCGGCCTGGGGCAGCAGGGTGATGCCCAGATACTTGCAGACCGTATTGGGGCAGCCCATAAACCGGGAGCTGACACTGGCACCGATGATCTTACCGGCGGAGCGCATCAGGATATACACAAGGCCGATGCCCACCACGGCGGCACTGGCAAAGACCCGCAAATCCAGCTCCGCACCGGAAAGCACAAAGAACAGCACGTATACGGGGCCGGTCCAGCGGTCAGTGCGGTACATGATCTCGTCGGAGAAGTCGCAGAGGTTGCAGAACACGGTGCCGCACATCATGCACACCAGCAGCGAGGAGAATCCCACTTCCACGCCGCCGCCCAAATCCAGCTCCACTTTAGAGAATGCGGTACACAGGAACACAAAGGCCACCGCCAGGCTCAACCGCTTGGAACGGGAGTTGAAGAACTTTTCCACCACGCTGAATACCCAGCCCAGGGCAGCACCCAGCAGCAGGGAGGCCACAATTTCAATGGCGGGATTCAGCAGCACGGAAACCAGATTCACAGAGCCGGAGATCAGGGCCTTGGCAATGCCGGTGGATACGGCGAAGACGATGAGACCCACCGCATCGTCCAGGGCCACGATGGGCAGCAAGATGTTGGTCAAGGGTCCTTTGGCCTTGTACTGATTGATGACCATCACCGTGGCGGCAGGGGCAGTGGCGGTGGCAATGGCACCCAAGACGATGCAGGTGGATACCGGCAGGGTGTCCCCCAGGAACAGGTGCAGGACAAGCAATCCCACGTCTACAAAGACCGTGGCAGCCAGGGCCTGGAACACGGCCACCACAGAGGCCTGACGGCCAATGTGTTTCAGTTCTTCCAGCCGGAATTCATTGCCGATGGAGAACGCGATAAAGCCCAGGGAAACATCGCTGATGAGACCCAGCTTTTCCACAAACTCAAAGGAGGGAAGCCCCAGATAGGGAATGCCCAAAGCACCCAGGCACAACGGCCCGATCAGCAAACCGGCCACCAGATAACTGGTCACGTCAGGCAGATTGTACCGGGAGGTCAATCTGGACAAAAAGAGTCCTGCGAACATCGCAAGACCGATGGCAAGTAAATATTCCATCAAAATGCCTCTTTTCACATATTCTATTTCTTTAGCGGAACTATTATATCATTCCCTTTCCCGGATGCAAGGCCTGGAATTTCACAAGATTTTTGTGATTTTTCCCGGTCAAATTGTGAAAAACCATAATTGACCCCAGTTTCCCCGGCTTTCGCTGCCGGAAACCCTTGCATCCCCGGAAAAAACCGGGTATAATGCAGACATTACACCCGGGGACGGTTCCCCGGAAAAGGAGACAACTATGGAACAGCTGAAAAGCATTTTGAAAACCTGGCTGGCAGGAGGGATGATCGACAAGCTCTTTTCCACCCTCATCACCCTGGTCATCGGCATTCTGGCCGTCCGGCTGGTGCTGCGCATTGTCCGGCGGGGCCTGGAAAAGACCCATTTGGAAAAGGCGGCCCACAGCCTGATCATGTCCTTGACCAAGATGGGGCTTTATACCCTGCTGTGTCTCAGCGTGGCCTCTGGTTTGGGCATCGATGTCACCGGCCTGGTGGCCCTGGCCAGTGTATTGACCCTGTCGGTTTCTCTGTCCCTGCAAAATATGCTGACCAACATTTTAGGCGGCTTCTCCCTGCTGACCACCCATCCTTTTCACTCCGGCGACTATGTGGACATCGGCAGCCAGTCCGGCACCGTGACCCAGATCGACATGACCTATACTCGACTGCAAACCCCGGACAATAAAATCGTCTGCATCCCTAACAGCACCGTGGTAGCTTCCGAAGTGGTCAATTATACCGCCAGCGGCACCCGCCGAGCCACCATCCAGGTCAGTGCCGGTTATGAGGCCCCCACCCAAAAGGTGATCGATGCCCTGATTCTGGCAGCGCAGGTGGATAAGACCCTCTTAGAACCGGCTCCTTTCGCCGCGGTTGACAGCTACGGCGACAACGCCATCAACTACATCCTCCGCTTCTGGGCCAAAACCGAGGACTACTGGGAGGTCTATTTCATGGTCAACCAGCGCGTCAAGGACATTTTCGACAGCCAGAACATCCCCATGACCTACCCCCACCTGAATGTCCATTTCGACAAAGAGTTTATAGAGTCCCAAAAATAAACGACCAGCCTGCCCCGGTTCTGAGGGCAGGCTGGTTTTGCAAAGCAGAGGGAGCGGAGTTGACAGTGGACAGTGGACAATTGACAATTTTGGGGGACGCCTGTGGTTCCATTCAACCCGAAACATGGTACCCCCACTGTAGCGGCGGCAATCTGCCGCCACCCGGCCCGCAGGGCCGGAACCGTGGTACGTTTGTATTTGTAAAGACAAACGGAAAAACGTTTATTATTGTATAGGGTAATACCATTCAACAAAACGGGTTATATTTACCACGGTGCCAGCCCCTCGGCGGGGCTGGATGGCGTTGGGTCAACGCCGCTACATTGTTCCGGATATTGGGTTTTCCATTCAACCAAACAGGTTGTAATCGAAACGTGGCGGGCGGCAGGTTGCCGCCCCTACGGTAATGTACCACGTTTTCGCATTTTCGAAACATAAAACGACGGTAGGCACGTTAAATATACGGTATTTGTAACAAATATATTGCAACGTTGGCTGCTCAATAATTGACAATTGTCAACTGTCAATTGTCAATTTTTATTACAGGCAGCAGAAGAAATTGCCACGGCAGCAGAAAATCTGGGCCAGGTAGCACAGGCAGAGGCTGGCGCAGGGGCTGCCGCCTAGGGTGAAGCCGCGGAAGTTTCCGGCGGACTGGCGGTAGGCGGCGTCGCCGTGTTCGATGGCGTTCAGGGCCTGTAAATATTCCTGATTGTCCGGCTCCATGGAGACAGCTCTGCGGATGTGTTCCAGGGCTGTGATCTGGTTTCCAAGGCCCTGGTTGGCCAGGGCGGAAAGATAATACCAGCGGGCATTCTTCTTGTCACAGTTCTGCAAGGCGTTGACAGCCTCCTGGTAGCGGCCATAGCGGATGTACTGCTGGGCCGCTTGCTGGTAGGTATCCTGGGTTTGGGTGCGCTGGGAGTAGCTGCCGGTAAAGGGGTCGTAACCCTGGCCGAAGGGGTCGTAGCCGCCGCCAAAGGGGTTGTAGCCCCCAAAGGGACCGTAGCTGCCGTAGGGGTTCTGCCCTGCCCCGGACTGGCCGGGTTGGCTCCGGTATTTTTCCGGGTTCTTGATGCGGTCGTAGGCCTCGTTGACCTCCTGCATCTTCCTGGCGGCCTCCGCGTCCCCGGGGTTTAAATCCGGGTGGTATTTCTTTGCCAGGCGGCGATACGCCTGCTTGACTTCCTCGTCAGAAGCCCCCGGCTCCAGGCCGAGTACACTATAGGGTTCCATGGTCGCTGCCGCCTTCTTTCCTGTATTTCTGCCGGTACGGAACCCAGACACCACTGTAAAGAATGTTATCCAGCAGTGCCTTGTCCTGCACCAGGGGTAATCGTTCGTAAGCATCGGTACACCGGGCCATGGTCAGGGAGAAAATCTGCTCCCAATCTACCGTCAGGCCCAGGGTGGGGTTATAACTGCCCTTTTTTTCATCCTCCGGGGCGTCCAGCACCGCGTCCATCAGATAGATGAACCGGCCCAGGGCCATGCCCAGCTGCCGCAGGTCTTCTTCCCACAGGTCTTCCTGCCAGACAAAAAGCTCTGCCATCAGCTGCCCAAAAAGCCCGGCGGGCAGGTCCGGGTTCTGGCAATGTTCCTCTTCCAGTCGGTTCAGTTCCCCCAGGCACCGCTCCAACACGGCGCACTGGCGGGGGTAGCTGTCACGAATGCGGCCATAGTCCCCCTCCAGGGCCTTTGCCAGCATCCGGGCCGGGGTGCTGTGGTCGTCTTTCCAGTCATCCAGGCATTTTTGGTATGCCAGGGCCACATTCATCTGGGCGGTATACCGGATGACGGGGCTGTCCGTCCAGGGTCTGGGAAGCAGTGGATGGGGCAGACAACGGTTTTTGCCCCGACGCTCCTGGGGTTCGTAGAGGCTTTGCAGCAGCAGGGCCAGAAAGGCCATGTCATATCTCAGGCCCAGACGGGCCAGATGGGAGCAGTCACTCCCAATGTTCCGGCAGATGCCGCAGTAAACGCTGCCGTAGCGGTCCTTTTGCTCCTGGGTCAGCTCCCCCAGGTTTGCCGTAATATAGCCAAACAAAAAACCGCCCTCTTTCCAGGATTATGAAGTAAAATATCAAAAAGCTGTGAACAGCCCGTAAACGAACCTCAAATTTTCTGCAAATCTCCGGTCTGCTTCTTCCGGCGGCGGGCCAGCAGCATATTGAGGGCCGCCCCGTAAAACAGGATGCTGACGCAGAAATACAGCCACAGCATACAGATGGCCACGGTATACACGGAGCCATAGATATTGGAAATTCTGGAATAATGGGTCACGTAAATGGAGTAGGCCCAGGAATACACCGTCCACCCCACGGCGGAAAAGGCCGCTCCGGGAAGACTCTCCCAGAAGCCGTTGCGGCTGTTGGGCAGCACCATGTAAATGGCGGTAAAGAGCAATACCTGCACCGCCAGCAGAAACGACCTGCGCAGGTTCAGTACGTCCACAAAGAACATGATAATGGGGCTGTCAATGCCGTAAAGCAAATCCATAAGGGTATTGCCGAAAACATGCAGCACCAGGGTCAGTACCAGCACAATGAGGAACAGCAGCGCGTAGACCACGCTGATGCCCCGGGTATAGGCGTACCCCCGGTCCTCCTCTACCCCATAGACGGCGTTCAGGCCGTTGAGCAGTCCGTAGACCCCCTTGCTGGAAAACCAGAGGAGGGTCAGCAGGGACAGCCCCGCCATGGTGGAGGAGGAATTGCTGTAGGTGCTGACAACCAGCTCCTGAATGCTGTCCATCACGGCAGCGGGGAGAATGTTCTCCAAAACCCCCATGAGGTCCGTAACGGACAGCCCCGTAAAGCGCAAAGAGTTTAATACCAGCAGCAGGGCCGGAAAGGCCGACACCACCAGGAAGTAGGCCCCGTACCCTGCCCGCAGGGGGATATTCAGTTTTGAGATCGCCTTCCAGGCCCGCAGGCTCTTTCCAATCAGCCCGCCCTCCGGCAGCTCTTTCATACCGTTTCCCCCTTCTAGGGAAGCTCAGATTAAATCGGCAAGAGCTGACGGCGAAAGATTTTGGTTCCAGGCAAGGTTTGGAAAATGAGGGAATACTGTATGTATTTCCCATTTTTCAAACCGCAGTCTGGGGGCAAAAGATTCGCCGCTCAGCCGCAGACGATTTATTCGGAGTTTCCCAAATCAAAGTAGGGCTGTTAAGCGATTTTCAGACTTAACAGCCCCATAAAAAGCATTATTCCGCGGAGATCATGTAGTAATACACAGGCTGTCCGCCGTTGATCAGATTGACCTCGGCCTCAGGACAGATGTGGGTAAAGAGATCTGCCGCTTTCTGGGCATGGCGTTCCTTGGTGTCCGCGCCGTAGTAAATGGTCACAAACTCCCGTCCGTCATCCCGGACCTTTTCTGCCAGGGCTTTCAGCAGCACCGTAATGTCCTTGCTGGTGCCGAACAGGCCCTTGCCGTCCATGGCCAGGTAATCGCCCTCATGGATGTCGTAGCCGTCAAAATCGGAGTTCCGGGCGGCGTAGGTGATCTGCATGGTCTCTACAGAGGACAGCACATCGGTCATGGCCTGGGTGTTATCCTCCACAGTCCCCTCGGGGTCAAAGCTCAGCATAGCCGTCACACCCTGGGGTACGGTCTTGCTGGGAATGACCACCACGTTCTTGGGAGACAGGGCATTGACCTGTTCGGCGGCCATGATGATGTTCTTGTTGTTGGGCAGAACAAACACCGTTTCCGCCGGGACCTTGTTCACAGCTTCCAGAATGTCCTGGGTGCTGGGGTTCATGGTCTGGCCGCCGGAAATAATCTGGTCAACCCCCAGATTCATAAACACATCCGCAAGGCCCGCACCGGCGCAGACGGAAACCACGCCCAGGGGCTTTTCCGGCTCCGCGATCTTGGGAGCGGTGTTCTTTTCCTCGCTGAGTACCTTTTCCGTGTGCTGCAAGCGCATGTTCTCCACCTTGACGGTGATGAAGTGGCCGTATTCAATGGCCTCATGGAGGGCCTTGCCGGGGTCGTTGGTATGGACATGGACCTTGATGATCTCATCATCGTCCACCATGACCAGACTGTCGCCCAGGCTATTGAGGAACGCCCGGAGCTTTTCCGGGTCATTTTTGTTCTCCCGACCAATGATAAACTCGGTGCAGTAGGTGAAAGTAATGTCCTCGGTGTTAAAGTCAGAGAAGTTGGCAGCCTCCTTGGGGCTGTCAGCACCGCCCTCCGGTACCACCACATCCTGGCCCCGCAGAGCAGCCAGCATGGCTTCCAGTGCCAGCACCCAGCCCTTGCCGCCGGCATCTACAACACCGGCCTTTTTGAGGACGGGGTTCATATTCATGGTATCGGCCAGGGCCACCTTGGCTTCTTCCAAAGCGGCCTCCAGGGCAGCTTCTACGGAATTGTCCTGCTGGGCCTTTTCCTGAGCCTTGGCGGCGGCCAGACGGGAAACCGTCAGAATGGTACCCTCGGCGGGCTTCATAACGGCCTTGTAGGCAGCGTCCACACCCTGCTGCAAGGCATCGGCCCACAGCAGGCCGTCACAGGTATCGTGGCCTTTCATGGCCCGCTTGATGCCCTTAAAGAGCAGGGACAGAATGACACCGGAGTTGCCCCTGGCACCCCGCAGGGTGGCAGAGGCGGCGATTTTGGCGGTGGCGTAGAGGTTGGGGTCCTCCGCGGCCCGCAAATCCGCCGCGGCGGCATGGATGGTCATGGACATATTGGTGCCGGTGTCTCCGTCAGGCACGGGGAACACGTTCAGCTCGTTCAGATCCTGCTTGTGGATCTCGATTGAGGCGGCTGCGCTGAGGATCATCCGCCTCAGTTCAGCCCCAGAAATGGTCTGCAATTGATTACACCTCCGAAAATTAACCGATCATCATGGAATCGATATAGACATTCACCGCACGAACCTGGGTGCCGGTACATTTGGTCACCACGTAGCGCACCTCAGAAATAATCGAGGTGCCAACAGCAGACAAATTCACGCCGTTGTCCACAATGATGTGCAGGTCGATGGAAATGGAGTCATCGTCATTAAAGGTCACACGGACACCTTTATCCACAGACTCCTTCCGCAGCAGACGGTAAACGCCGTCTTTCACGCTGCGGGCCGCCATACCCTTGACGCCAAAGCAATTGGATGCCGCCGTACCCACGATGCCGGTATACACGCCGGTGGACACATTGACGCTTCCGTTTTCATTTTCATGACGGATCATAGTGAATCCTCCTTTTATAAAGTCGTAAGAAAGGCCCCTGGGGTCTTCCCGTTACACCATGCTTTCTTCCCAGCACTTGGGAGCGGTCAGGCCCATCATCTTTACCACGGTGGGGGCGACGTTGGCCAGGCCAAAGTGGCCGTCCTTGATGTGCCAAACATGGTCCTTATCATAGATGATAAAGGGTACGGGGTTCAGGGAGTGGGCAGTACGTACAGAGGTCTTGCCCTTTTTGGTCTCGGTCATCTGGTCGGCATTGCCGTGGTCCGCAGTGACCAGCACGGTGTAGCCGTACTTGTCGGCAGCTTCCAGAATGGCTTTCAGGCCGTTATCCACGCACTCCATGGCGTAAACCACCGCGTCATACACGCCGGTGTGGCCCACCATGTCGCCGTTGGGGTAGTTGCAGCGGAGGAACTGGAACTTGTGGGAAGCCATGTTCTCCACCATCTTCTCGGTGATCTCCTTGGACTTCATGGCAGGAGCCTGCTCAAAGGGTATCACATCAGAGGGAACTTCTTCGTAAACTTCCAGGTTCTCGTCCACCTTGCCGGAGCGGTTGCCGTTCCAGAAGTAGGTCACGTGGCCGAACTTCTGGGTCTCGGACAGGGCGTACTCGTGGATACCGGCGGCGCAAAGCACCTCGGTCAGGGTGTTCTTGATCACAGGAGGCTGGACCAAGTAGTCGGTGGGGATTTTCAGGTCGCCGTCATATTGCAGCATACCGGCAAAGAGGACGCCGGTGTAGTTGCCCCGGTCAAACTTGTCAAAGTCTTTCCGGTCAAAGGCCAGGGAAATCTCCTGGGCGCGGTCACCCCGGAAGTTGAAGAGGATCACGCTGTCGCCGTTTTCAATTCTGGCAACGGGCGCGCCGTTCCGGGCCACCACAAAAGCGGGCAGGTCCTGGTCGATGCAGCCGGTTTCGGCACGGTAGGTCTCAATGGCTTCCTTGGCGGAAGCGAACTGACGGCCCTGGCCCTCCACATGGGTGTGCCAGCCGGCCTCAACCATGGGCCAGTTGGCTTCGTAGCGGTCCATGGTAATCTTCATACGGCCACCGCCGGAGGCGATGGCGTAGTCACAGCCCTCGGTGTTCAGCTCTTTCAGCACGTCTTCCAGCTGGGCCACATACTCCAAGGCAGAAGTGGCAGGCACGTCACGGCCATCCAGCAGGATGTGGCAGTATACCCGCTTGGCACCCTCTTTGTGGGCCTGGCGCAGCATGGCGATCAGGTGGGCAATGTTGGAATGGACGTTGCCGTCAGACAGCAGCCCCAGGAAATGCAGGGCCTTGCCGGAAACGGCGTTGGAGAGCAGCTTCTTCCAGGTCTCGGACTGATACAGCGCGCCGGACTCAATGGACTCGCTGACGAGCTTTGCACCCTGGGAGTAGATCTGGCCGCAGCCCAGAGCGTTGTGGCCGACTTCGGAGTTGCCCATGTCGTCATCGGTGGGCAGACCGACGGCGGTGCCGTGGGCTTTCAGATAGGTATGGGGGCAGGTGGCCAGCAGGGAATCCAGAGTGGGGGTCTTGGCGTTCTTTACAGCATCGCCGCTGCCGCCGTCACCCTTGCCGACACCGTCCATGATCACCAGTACAATGGGTTTTTCCATAATGAATAATACCTCCAATATTTTTTATTGTGGTCAGGTTTCTTTAAAAGGGCATTCTACCAGTTGTATTATTTTACAACAGAACGGCAGAACTTACAACTCTTTTTTTATTTTTTCCGTTACAAACAAAAATACCTCCGGGAATCCCCGGATTTGGGGTGATATTCCCGGAAGTATTAAAATTCTGTGAAGCGGCTGGCCTGGTAGTTTCCTTAGCGGCTGTATTTACCGCCCCGTTTTTTGCCTTTTTTCCTGCCGAAAATCAGGATCCCAAAGCCAACCAGCGACAGTGTCAGGCCAATGAGAGCCAAACCAACCCCTGCGCCGCCGGACTTTTTGGGTGCTTCCGTCACTTCCGTGGGGAAGGTATAGGGGAAGGTGGTCTCTTCCGTGGTAGGGGCTAAGGGAGTGGGAACGGTGGTCGGCTCCGTGGTAGGCACGGTGGTGGGTGCGGTAGTGGGTGCGGTAGTGGGGGCCGTGGTCGGCTCCGTGGTGGGGGCCGTGGTGGGTTCGGTGGAGGCCTCGGTGGTAGACTCCGTGGTCTCCTCCTCCGGCGTATAGGGGTCTTTGCCCTCAGAATCCAGGAACTCGATACGGCCGTGGAAGGCTTCTTCCAGCTGCTGGATAAGGGTCACCGGCCAGGGGCTTTTGGCGGGAAAGTAAATTTTGGTATTGGTATCCCACAGGCAGTTAAGCTTAAAGGAGGGAAAAGGACCCTCACAGTGGATGGCTGTGAGATTCTTACAGCTGTGCAGACAGTTTTCTCCGAAAATCCGGAAGGTAGAGGGCAGATGAATGGAGGTCAGGCCATCGCAATCCTCAAAGCTGTGTTCCCCCAGGGTATGGAGGGCAAAGCCAAAATCCACTTCCGTAATGTTGTCATAGTCCTGGAAGGCATAGGCTCCTACCGTGGTCACATTGCCGGAGAACACCACCTTGGTAATGGCATCCTTGCTCCCCTGCCAGGGTGCGCCGCCCTGGGCAAAATCCTCCATGGGGCCGTTGCCGGAAATAGTCAGCGTCCCCTCTTCCAGTGTCCAGTTCATCCCCTCCCCGCAGGTGCCGGTCAAAATTTCCGCCCCGGCACCCACCGGCAGCACCAGCAGCACCAGGAAGCAAACAAGGATTGTATAGATTCGTTTCAAAAGTACCTCCATTTCAGGTCAACGAAGAAAGTTGACAGTTGACAGTGGACAGTTGACAGTTATTGGGGCAACCGGAACCACCTACCGGCATGTCATTCCGAGCGAACGCAGTGAGTCGAGGAATCTTCCCGAGTAGCAAGCTTTATCTTGTGGTGGTTCTTTGTCCCACGTGGTGGATTCCTCCACTCCGCTTGCGCTACGGTCGGAATGACAAAAGGTACAACGTCCTCCGATATGTCATTCCGAGCGAACGTAGTGAGTCGAGGAATCTTCCCGAGTGGCAAGGTTTATCTTGTGGTAGTTCTTTGTCCAACGTGGTGGATTCCTCCACTCCGCTTGCGCTACGGTCGGAATGACAGAATGGGGGGACGTTTTTACGGATTCGCCTACAGTTTCTAGAGCATTTTACGCTGCCACGCCCTCATCAGTCAGGGCTGCGCCCTGCCAGCTTCCCCGGAGGGGAAGCTTTTGTACCGTGCTTTGGGGTGCGGGGGTTGTCGGAGACAGTTCCGTCCTTTCGGGTGCGGAACGGCACATAGGCCGTTCCCTACGGTTTCGCTGATGGGTGGATTCTTTAACCGCCGTATTCTAAAAACGAACACGTCCGTCACCCCGATAATTGTCAATTGTCCATTGTCAATTGTCAATTCAGAAAAACTGTCAACTGTCAACTGTAAACTGTCAACTACTCCCCCGCCTAATTCATCGTCCCCTCCGCTCTTGAGAACAGGGCGTTGACCCGCTGCCGCAGGGCCGTGGCTTCTGGGGTGTCGGATGTGCCGTAGCGTTCCACCCATTCTTTGGATGCCTCCTGGGCCTGTTTCAGGGTGGTCATGTCCAGGCTCAGGTCTGCCACCCGGAAGGTGGGCAGACCGGACTGGCGGGAGCCGAAAAAGTCGCCGGGGCCACGGAGCCGCAGGTCCTCCTCGGCAATGCGGAAGCCGTCATTGGTTTTGCACAGGGCCTTCAGCCGATTGACGGTCTCAGGGTTTCTGTTGTGGGTGGTGAGAATGCAGTAGCTTTTGGCACTGCCCCGGCCTACCCGGCCCCGGAGCT
Organism: uncultured Oscillospiraceae bacterium; assembly: GCA_934593275.1. Lineage (GTDB taxonomy): Bacteria > Bacillota > Clostridia > Oscillospirales > Oscillospiraceae > Faecousia. Next base: position 92,681 of record CAKTQE010000001.1, read on the forward strand.
GGTGCAGCTGGCTCAGGCCGAACCGGTCCGCGTCCTCAATAACCATCAAAGTGGCGTTGGGTACGTCCACCCCCACCTCAATGACCGTGGTGGCCACCAATACATCCGCCTCTCCCCGGGCAAAGGCTGCCATGATCTGCTCTTTTTCCGTCCCTTTCATCTGGCCGTGAAGCAGGGCCACCCGCAAATCCGGGAATACGGTCTTTTGCAGGGTCTCCGCCCAGACAGAGGCCGCTTTGATGCCCAGATCCTGGTTTTCCTCCACCGCCGGACACACCACAAAGCACTGATTTCCCTGAGAAACGTGCTTGCGGATAAAGGCGTTGATCCGCGCCCGGTAGCTCTCCCCTACCAAAAAGGTATCCACCTTTTGCCGCCCGGGGGGCAGCTCATCCAATACGGAGACTTCCAAATCGCCGTACATCAACAGGGCCAAAGTTCTGGGGATGGGAGTGGCGGACATGACCAAAAGATGGGGGTCATGTCCCTTGGCAGACAGACGGCTGCGCTGGTCCACGCCGAACCGGTGCTGTTCATCGGTGATGACGAGGCCCAACCTCAAAAAGGCGGTGCTTTCCGAAATCAAGGCATGGGTACCCACCGCAATGGCCGCCTCACCAGAGGCCAGCTTTTCCCGGACCAGCCGTTTTTCCTTGGGGGTCTGAGAACCGGTCAGCAGCACCACGGAAATCCCCAGAGGGGCAAAGAGCTTTTGAAAGGAGGCGTAGTGCTGCTCCGCCAGAATTTCCGTGGGAGCCATCAGGGCGGTCTGGAAGCCGTTTTTCGCCCCACAGTAGGCTGCGGCGGCGGCTACCATGGTTTTGCCGCTGCCCACGTCTCCCTGAACCAGCCGATTCATGGGAGTCCCCTTGCGGAAGTCCTGGAGAATTTCCCCAATGGCCCGGTTTTGGGCACCGGTGAGCCGGAAAGGCAGACTTTCCTCAAAGGGCTTCAAATCCAAGTTTTCATAGGGAGCCGTCTTTTTGGCCTCTCTTGCCGCCCGCATGAGAGAAAGGCCGGCGGAGAAGACGAAAAATTCCTCAAAAATCAGCCGCCGCTTGGCGTTCTCCGCCATTTCCCAGGTTTCCGGGTCATGGATGGCGGTATAGGCCTGGGCCGCCGGGAGAATATGAAACTCCTCCAGAATCTCCCGGGGCAGCGCCTCCTGGGGCGGGTCACACAGGGCCAGAGCCTGACGGACGAGTTTGGTCATGGCGGCGTTGTTGACCCCCGCGGTCAGGGGGTAGATAGGCATGATCCGCCGGGTGGTCACCGCCGGGGCATCCGCCGCCTCAAAAATGGGGTTTGTAATGCCGTAGCCGCTGTAATCCCCGGAAACGGCACCGTAAAAAATATATTCCCTGCCGTATTGCAGATTCTCCGCGGCAAACTTGGAGTTAAAGAAGGTCAGCTGGATGCGCCCGGAGTGGTCTGCAACCGTCACCCGGGTCAAGTCCAGCCCCTTGCGAATATGGGCCGTTCTGGGGGTGGACATGACCACGCCCCGGAAGCAGGCCGGTTCATCCACCTGCAGCAGACCAATGGGTACCATCCGGGTCCGGTCCTCATAGCCCCGGGGAAAATGGCAGATGAGATCTCCCAGGGTGTAGATGTTTAGGTTTTCCAGCTGTTTGGCCCGGGTGGGGCCAACGCCTTTCAGGCTCGTTACAGAATCTTGCAGTCTTGCCATAGGTCACCTCCGCAAAAAATGAAAAAACTCCCTCCAAGCAACGCTCGGAAGGAGATATTTTCAGAGAACTCAGGCCAGCTTGTTCAGCTTCAGGGTCATGCTGCTCTTCTTCCGGGCAGCGTTGTTCTTGTGCAGAAGACCCTTACCAACCGCCTTGTCCACGGACTGAACAGCAACAGTGTAGGCTTCCTGGGCAGCGGTCTTGTCACCACCGACCACAGCGGCCTCAAACTTCTTCAGGTTGGTCTTCAGAGCGGACTTGTCGGCCTTATTCTTCTCATAAGCGACTTTGGAAGAAATGACATCCTTCTTAGAGGACTTGATGTTGGGCATTGATTACACCTCCTCACAGCAGTATTTCATACAGTCCCGTATTATAACGGAAAACCCGTCTAAAATCAACCCTTTTTTGAAAAAAATTCTTTCTGCTCCAAAACCCCGTCCTGCCCATGGGCTGACAAAGCTGTCAAGACCAAAATTTTTCACAAAAACAATGGCCACGTCAAAATGCTCAGAACCGCTAAAAGTTACGAAAGTGTATCATTTTGGAAAAGTTTTATGTAACTTCCCTGTCTTTTCTCCACAGGGCTGTTGGATTGTGGAAAAGTCCTGTGGAAAAGTCTGTGGAGAATGTGGAAAACTTTGATTTCTCCACAGTTTTTTCTTTTTGCCGCCTCCGGGGGAGCCTGTGAAAAAACTTCGTCACAAAAGGGCAAACATCCACCCTGCAGCGACATCCCCCGCCATTGTTCTTTCCGGGCTTCCCAGGGCGCAACCCCCGGTTCCCGGCGAAAAGATTTGATTTTCCCCCTGACAGGGTTTGTACATCCTGGGACTTTTTGAATGAGCGGAAAAATTTTTGTGAATTCCTCCAAATTTTTCTCCGTATGTCCAGGCCCTCTCCCGGGGATACTAACCCCGGGGCATTGGCGCACGGCCCCATTTTTTGAACAGGAGGATTTCCATGCAGGGGAAAGTAGAAATCTGCGGCATCAGCACCTCCCGGCTCCAGGTTCTCAGCACCGAGGAGACCACCGCCTTGCTGCGACGCTGCCAGCAGGGGGACGAGGAGGCCAGACAAAAACTCATTGAGGGCAACCTGCGGCTGGTGCTTTCGGTGATCCAGCGATTCGACAAGCGGGGGGAAAGCCCCGATGATCTGTTCCAGGTGGGCTGCATCGGCCTGATGAAAGCCATTTCCAATTTCGACACCACCAAAATGGTAAAATTTTCCACCTACGGGGTGCCTATGATCGCCGGAGAAGTCCGGCGGTATTTGCGGGACAACAGCGTGATCCGGGTTTCCCGGTCCATTCGGGATGTGGCCTACCGGGTGCTGCAATGCAAAGAGTCCATGACCGCCCAGCTGGGCCGGGAGCCTGGTCTGGAGGAAATCGCCCAGGCTCTTCATTTAAGCCGTCAGGAGGTCAGTCAGGCTTTGGACGCGGTTTGCGCTCCCGTGAGCCTGTATGACAGCGTGTATTCTGACGGCGGGGACCCCCTGACCATTATGGACCAGGTGCAGGACACCAAAAATACAGAGCCAAACTGGATGGAGCATATCACCCTTGCCAACGCCTTCCGGCGGCTTTCCAGCCGGGAAAAGGAGATTCTCAGTCTGCGGTTTTACTACAGCAAGACCCAGATGGAGGTGGCGGGGAAGCTGGGCATCTCCCAGGCCCAGGTATCACGCCTTGAAAAAGGGGCCATTGCCGCCATGCGCAAGTCTATCAGCATCCATGTATCATAGCTTCTCCCCCAGTAGCATATGCTTGGAGGAACCCCCGGAGGAGGAATGGTCATGGGCATTAAATTTACACAGCTTCAGTGCAAAGAAGTGATCTGTGTTTCCGATGGCGCAAGGCTTGGTTATATTGCGGACATTGTAGCGGAAGTGCCGGAGGGCATCATCGCCGCCATCGTGGTGCCGGGAAAGCTCAGGCTCTGGGGCATTGCGGGGCAAAAAGAGGACTATGTGATCCCCTGGGCCTGTGTTAAAAAAGTGGGGCCGGACATTGTACTGGTGGACATCCGGCCCCAGGATTGCCGGGTGCCCCGGCCAAAGCCCAAGTTTCCCCTGTAGACACCCTACTATAATATATACTTGTGCGGTTTATACAAAATAAAATCGGACGGTTCTACAATATTTCTTTCTTTTTTCGAAAAAATAGCTTGCAAATTTTTGATTCTTTGGCTATAATATTTCGGCATGGGTTTATGCCCATAGCTTCAAAAAACCACACACCCGGGGATCGGGATGCCCAGGTGCCTCTTTGGGGCGGGGATTCCGGGATGATCGGGGTGGAGGAAAAACAAAAGGAGAACTGTAAAAATGGCTGTCGTATCTATGAAGCAACTGCTGGAGGCAGGCGTTCACTTCGGTCACCAGACCCGTCGTTGGAACCCCAAAATGGCCCCCTACATCTACACCGAGCGCAATGGTATCTATATCATTGACCTGCAGAAGACCGTAAAGAAGCTGGAAGAGGCTTACAACTTCGTTCGTGATACTTCCGCTAACGGTGGCAACATCCTGTTCGTCGGCACCAAGAAGCAGGCCCAGGACGCCATCAAGGAAGAGGCTGCCCGTTGCGGCGGTTACTACGTCAACGCCCGTTGGCTGGGCGGTATGCTGACCAACTTCCGCACCATGCGTACCCGTATCGACCGTCTGGCTCAGCTGAGAAAGATGGAAGAGGACGGCACTTTCGCCATGCTGCCCAAGAAGGAAGTCATCAAGCACCAGGCTGAAATCGAAAAGCTGGAGAAGTACCTGGGCGGCGTAAAGGAAATGAAGAAGCTGCCCGCCGCTCTGTTCATTGTTGACCCCCGGAAAGAGCGCAACGCCATCGCCGAGGCCCGCAAGCTGAACATCCCCATTGTTGCCATTGTTGACACCAACTGCGATCCCGATGAGATCGACTACGTGATCCCCGGCAACGATGACGCCATCCGCGCCATCCGTCTGATCGCCGCCGCCATGGCCAACGCTGCCATCGAGGGCCGTCAGGGTGAGGATACCGCTGTGGAAGAGGCCGCTCCCGCTGCCGAAGCCGCTGAATAATCCCGAATACACTTTAGGAGGATACCAAAATGGCTTTTACTGCTCAGGACGTTAAGAAGCTGCGCGAAATGACCAACGTGGGCATGATGGACTGCAAGAAGGCTCTCCAGGCCAACGATGGCGATATGGACAAGGCTGTAGACTGGCTCCGTGAAAAGGGCCTGGCCAAGGCTGCCAAGAAAGCTGACCGCATTGCCGCTGAGGGCGTTGCTTACGCCGCTGTGGTAGACGGTGTGGGCGTTGTGATCGAGGTCAACTCCGAGACCGACTTCGCCGCCAAGACCGATGCTTTCCTGGATCTGGTAAAGAACCTGGCTGAGGTCGTTGCCAAGCAGAACCCCGCCGATGTGGAAGCCCTGAAGGCTTGCACCTACCCCAACTCCAACCTGACCGTCACCGAGATCATGCAGGAAAAGGTCATGTCCATCGGTGAGAACATGCAGATCCGCCGCTTTGCCCGCTTCCCCGAGAACACCTCTGTTGCCTACGTTCACGCTGGCGGCACCCACGGCGTTCTGGTGAACCTGGCCGTGGAGGGTGACATCGATGCCACCGAGATCGGCAAGAACGTTGCCATGCAGATCGCTGCTATGAACCCCAAGTACTGGGACAAGTCCCTGGTTCCCCAGGCTGACGTGGACCACGAGCTGCAGGTTCAGGTTGCTCTGATGGACAACGATCCCAAGATGGCCTCCAAGCCCGCTCAGGTTAAGGAGAAGATCGCTGCCGGTAAGATGAACGCTTTCTTCAAGGACAACTGCCTGCTGCAGCAGGAATTCGTCCGCTCTGACCTGTTCCAGGGCAGCGTGGAAGGCTACATCGCTGATGCTGCCAAGAAGCTGGGCGGCAAGGTGACCTTCGTTGACGCCATTCACTACGTAAAGGGTGAGGGCATCGAGAAGAAGGTTGACGACTTCGCCGCCGAAGTTGCCGCACAGATTTCCGGTGCCGCTAAGTAATTTTTCCAAACGCCAATCCCTGCCCAATTCTTTTTGGGCAGGGATTTTGCTTTAATGAAAGGACAGAGTATAATGGACCAGACGAAACTACAGAATCTTCTTGCCGCCATGAACAAGGCCAGTGTTCCCCAAATGGTGATCTCCGACCCGGCCATGATCCTTTATCTCACCGGGGTTTCCATGGAGCCTGGGGAACGGATGCTGGTATTGGTGCTGCGCACGGACGGAATGCACCGGTTCTTTATCAACGAGCTGTTCCCCCAGACCCGGGAGCTGGGTGCGCCCATTACCTATTATAATGATACCCAGGACGGCGTGGCTCTCATGGCCCAGGCCCTGATTCCCGGGGAGACGGTAGCCATCGATAAGATTTGGCCCGCCCGATTCCTGCTGCGGCTTCAGCAGCTGCACACCGGCAAGTGCATCAACGCCTCCCCCATTGCAGACGGGGTTCGTGCCATCAAAACCCCGGAGGAGCAGGAGAAAATGCGCATGGCCTCCCGGCTCAACGATGGGGTCATGGCCAGAATCGTGGATGCCGCCAGCGAAAGCCACACAGAAACGGAGCTTTCCGAGCTGCTGCTGCAATACTATCTGGAAGCGGGCTGTGAAGGCTACTCCTTCTCCCCCATTACCGCTTTCGGCGGCAACGCCGCGGACCCTCACCATGTTACGGATGGCACGAAAGGCAAGCGTGGGGACTGCCTGGTGCTGGACATTGGCGGCAAAAAGGACAACTACTGCTCCGACATGACCCGGACTGTCTTCTTAGGAGAAGTCAGCCCCCGGCAGCGGGAGATTTACGAAATCGTCAAGGAGGCTAACCGCCGGGGCATTGCCGCCGCCAAACCCGGCAACCGCATGTGCGACGTGGACAAGGCCGCCCGGGACTACATCACCCAGCAGGGCTACGGACCCTATTTTACCCACCGCACCGGCCACTCCATCGGCCTGGAAGTCCACGAAACCGGCGATGTTTCCGCAGTCAACCAGGCCATCATCCAGCCGGGTCAATGTTTCTCCGTAGAACCGGGCATTTACCTGCCCCAGGAGGGCATCGGCGTGCGCATTGAGGACCTGGTTCTCATCACCGAAACCGGCTGCGAAGTGCTGAACCACTACCCCAAAGATCTGACGGTGATCCCCTACTGATTTTGAAGTCAGCATTGTAAATACCGGGACGTCCCAGGAAAACTCCAAAAAACCTTCCCCGACGGGGAAGGGGGACCACCCGCAGGCGGTGGATGAGGGGCGGGGCGGCGTTACGCATTGTAGGAACAACAGGCGCAGAAGTAGAACCCATCGTACATGTCATTCCGAGCGAACGCAGTGAGTCGAGGAATCTTCCCAAGTGACAAGTTTTATCTTGTGGTTAGTTCTTATCCAACGTGGTGGATTCCTCCACTCCGCTTGCGCTACGGTCGGAATGACAATGAGGTTACGTTTCTACGGATTCGCCTACCGTTTCTAAAATGTTTCAGGTCATACCGCTGACCCTCATCAGTCAGGGCTGCGCCCTGCCAGCTTCCCCGGAGGGGAAGCTTTTGTACCGGGCTTTGGGGTGCTGGGTTTTATCGGGAACGATTCCGCTCTTTCAGGTGCGGGCGGCAGGATTGCCGCCCCTACGTTAACGTACCACGTTTTCACATTTTCAAAACGCAAAACAGGCATTAAACACGTAAAATATACGGTATTTGTAACAATTTTGATGTAGGGGCGGCTACCAGCCGCCCGCCACCTTGGACGTATAACCTGTGGGGGTGAATGGTACCACCCGAAACATGGTACCCCCGGTGTAGCGGCGGCAATCTGCCGCCATCCGGCGTAAGCCGGAACCGTGGTACGTTTGTATCCGTAACATCCCACGAGGCCAGCCCCTGGCGGGGCTGGAGTGGCGATGAATCATCGCCGCTACATAGTTCCGTGTATTGGGCAGTACCATTCACCCGCACAGGTTGTAATTGCCACGTGGCGGGCGGCAAGATTGCCGCCCCTACATACTTTAACGGACGGACTGAAAGAAACAACGTTGGTCACCCCGATAATTGTCAATTGTCCATTGTCAATTGTCAATTCAGGAAAAACTGTCAACTGTCAACTGCCCCCCTGTTCGCTTGTTATTTACTTATGGACAAATGCCCGTCCATGTGATACAATGGGTCTCGACTTGCAAATAGAGAGGAAGAAATTTGTGGAAACCATCACGACCGTAAACGCCGCGGTGAACAACTTTGTATGGGGTGTTCCCGCCATGATCTGTATTGTGGGCGTGGGCCTGTGGCTCAGCTTTCAGACGAAATTCATTCAGTTCCGCCGCTTTGGCACCTCCATGCGGGAGACCTTTGGCAAAATGTTTCACCGCGCCGATGCCACCCAGGGAGCCGTCACCCCTTTCCAGGCGGTGTGTACCGCACTGGCTGCCACGGTAGGCACCGGTAACATTGCCGGTGTAGCGGGAGCCATTGCCATTGGCGGCCCTGGGGCGGTGTTCTGGATGTGGTGCAGTGCCCTTTTGGGGATGTGTACCAAATTCGTGGAGGTCACCCTGGCCGTCCGGTTCCGGGAGAAAAACCGGGAGGGCGACTGGGTGGGCGGCCCCATGTATTACATCAAAAACGGGTTGCCGAAAAAATGGCATTTTCTGGCGGTACTCTACGCCATTTTGGGTATGCTCACCGTGTTTGGCACCGGCAACGCCACCCAGGTCAATGCCATTATCACCGCCGTGGACACCGCCATTTTAAACTTCCACCAGATGGGTACCCGGCAGTTGGCCAGCCTGAACCTGGTTATTGGTATTCTGATTGCCCTGACCGTGGCTCTTGTATTGGTGGGCGGACTCAAGCGTATTGGCAATGTGGCTGAAAAGCTGGTTCCCTTTATGGCCCTGGTGTATGTCCTCATGGCCCTGGGCGTTCTCGCGCTGAACCTGAACCGGGTGCCGGATGTCTTTGCTTCCATTATCAAGGGTGCTTTCTCCCCCTCCGCCGTTACCGGCGGTGCCGTGGGCAGCATGTTCCTGTGCATGAAAAAGGGTGTGTCCCGGGGTATTTTCTCCAATGAGGCGGGCCTGGGTACCGGCTCCATTGCCCATGCGGCCTCGGATGTGGACGACCCCATCCGTCAGGGTTACTTCGGTATTTTTGAGGTCTTTGCCGATACCATCATCATCTGCTCCATGACCGCCTTTGTGATTCTGGTCTCCGGGGAACACATCACCTACGGTGCCGCTGCCGGAGCAGAACTGACCATCGGGGGCTTTACGGCGGTATATGGCAGTTGGGCCTCCCTGCTGGCGGCGGTGGCCATGTGCTGCTTCGCCTTTTCCACCATCATCGGCTGGGGCCTTTACGGTACCCGGTGTCTGGAATTCCTGGTGGGCAGCAAGGCAAACCGGGGCTTTATGATCGTTTACTCCTTTGTGGCCATCATCGGTGCCACGGTGGATCTGGGGCTTTTGTGGGACCTTTCCGAGACCTTTAACGGCATGATGGTCATTCCCAACCTCATTGCCCTGTTCCTGCTCTCCGGCACCGTTGCGAAAATGGTCCGTGAAACAAAGATTTGATTCGCCGCGCCCCTTCGGGGGCGCATTTTTTGTGGTGAAACGACGAAACTCCGGGCATCATATCCCTTGACGAAGGTAACATAACAGCGTATAATAGTAACGCATTCCAAAAACAATGCAATAGAAAAAGGGAGCGGCCTAGGATTTATGGGAAAAGTACAGCGTTTATTTGCCGCCGCCTGTGGCGCGGCGGCCATTCTCCTGGTAGGGTGCGGCATCCGGCTGGGCGTCACCGCACCGGAAAAAACCCCGGTATTGCTGAAAACAGACAGCAGTGCGGAGTTGCTGTGTCAAAAGTTTGCCCAGTGCCTGGACGATGGAGATTTTGAGGGTCTTTCCGAAACCTTTCTGGGTAGCCCCCAGATCAGCGGCAGCGGCACGGAGGAGCTGTCCCAACGGATTTGGGAGTCCTATGTAAACTCCATGAACTGCCGGTTGGAGGACGGTCTTTACTGCACCAACCAAGGTCTGGCCCAGGACATCACCCTGGAAGCCCTGGACTTAGAGGCGTTGGGAAAGCAGCTTCAAAAACGGGTCCCCATTCTTTTAGAGGCCCGCATTGCCAAGGCCAAGGACATTGGAGAACTGTACGATTCCAAAAACGGCTACCGTCAGGATGTCATCGATCAGGTTCTCTTGCAGGCGTTGGAGGAAATTCTTTCTAAAAACCCGGCGACCCGGGAAACCCCGCTGACCCTGCGGCTGTGCCGCAGTGAGGGCCAATGGTATCTTCAGCCTGAGGGTGAACTCATCCGCTTCCTCAGCGGAAATATGGCAGGAGCGTGAGCCAATGAAAAAAGACAATATGCGCCGCCTGGGTGTCATTCTGGGAGGCTTTCTCAGCTTTTGCGCCGTGTGCCTGGTGCTGGGGCTGCTGTTGCTGGTACCCAGCGGGAAAACCAGAGTTACCGGCAACAAAACCATTGATACCGCCGGACAGTTTAACACCGATCTCAACAACCTGCTCAGCGATGCCCTTTCCTCTGTCACCTCCGTTAAAAAACGGTACTGGATTGCCGCCAACGCCGCCGCCCCGGTGCCGGACCAAAACTGCTACGGCACCGCCGCAGACCCCAAGGAGCTGAAAGGTCTTCTGGAAAAGGCCCAGGATGTTTTGGAGGGCCAGACCTTTTATTTTGACCCGGACACCACGGAGATTTTGCCTGGCAGCGAAATTCAGTATTACTACGATGAAACCATCCTGGCCATTACCTGGAAAGAGACCCACAAAAGCATGGCCGTTACCTGCTCGGAAGTAAAAATCATGGATATTTCCCAATTCCGCCGGTATCTGGCGGGAGAGGAATTCGGCTGCGGAAAGCTGATGCTCTCCTCGGAAATGGCAGAAGCCGCCCATGCGGTGGTGGGCTGCTCCGCGGATTTCTACGGTTTTCGGCCTGATGGCGTGATGATTTTGGATGGCATCGCCCTCCGGGCCAATCGGTCATTGCCGGACCTGTGTTTTATCAAGAAAAACGGCGACATGCTGCTCTACCGGGGCAATGACTTTGCCACCACCGAGATTGCCCAGGACTACGCCGATGAAAACGAGATCGTATTCAGCTTCTCCTTTGGGCCTGTTCTCATCAAAGACGGCAAGCGTTGTGAGCGATATGACTATCCCATCGGGGAACTGGAACGCAATTACGCCCGGTCCGCCCTGAGCCAGCTGGGCAAGCTCCACTACCTCTACACCGCCTGTAACCGGGAGCCAAACTTTGGCTACACGCCAAACGTTGGGGAACTGACCACCATGCTCCTGGATATGGGCGCACAGCAGTCCTACAACTTAGACGGCGGCCAGACCACCACCGTGGTCATGAACAACCAGGTGGTCAACACCGTCAACTATGGAAACCAGCGCAAAATCAGTGACATTCTCTATTTTGCCACCGCCAAACCATCGGGAGGTTGATCATGGATACCATTGCTTTTCTGGTTGGCCCTTACAGCATCTATTGGAGTACCGTCATGCTGGCCCTGGCCAGTGCCGTGGGCGTGCTGCTGTTCTGGTGCTTTTACCTCTGGGACGGTACCGACCGGGCCGGGGCTTTCCTGCTGCCGCCCCTTTCTTTGGTGCTGGGAATTTTCGGCGGGCGGCTGGCCCACTGGTATTTTCGTCCGGATGTCTACGGCGGCTTCCTTTCAGCCATGACGGACTACAGCATCGGGGGCTTTGCCCTGGTGGGAACCTTTCTGGGGGTACTTCTGGCAGTAGGTCTCACGTCACTGCTGCACAAGGGCAAAACCTTGTTCCCTTTGCTGGATGTCACGGCCTTGGCGGGCTGTGGAGCCATCAGCCTGGGGCGACTGTCCTGCTTCTGCAATTCCCTGGACCGGGGCCAGACCGTAGCCCCTGGGAGTCTTTTTTCAAGCCTCCTGCTAAACCCCACCACCGGCTCCCAGGAATACCGGCTTGCCACGTTCCTGCTCCAATCCATTGTTGCCGCCCTGATTTTCCTGGGCCTTGCGGTGCTGTTCTTCTGGCAGCGGGGCGGTCAGCGGAAAAAGGACGGGGATTTGTTTTTCCTGTTTTGCCTGTACTACGGCGGCACCCAGGCGGTGCTGGACTCCACCCGGTATGACTCTCTGTTTTTCCGCAGCAACGGCTTTATCAGCGTGGTTCAGATTCTGGGGCTGCTGGCAGTTTTGGGGGTACTGCTGATTTTTACCCTGCGCTATTGCAAAACCGGCGGCTGGAAACCGGGAATTCTGTGCTTCTGGGGCTGCAATTTACTGCTGCTGTCCGTGGCCGGGTACATGGAATACTACGTCCAACGCCACAGCGGCGAGGCGGTCTTTGCCTACAGCCTCATGTCCGCCGCCATGGCCCTGGTGCTCATTCTTGGAACCGCCCTCTGGGCCATCACCCGCAAACGGGAGATCCCCAGGAGTCTGCCGACCATTTATCCAAAAATACAGTGATGCTTTTCAAGAGCTTCCCAGACGGGAGGCTCTTGTTTTGGTTCATGGCATCCGAAATGTCATTCCGAGGAAAAAGTTGACAGTTGACAGTTGACAGTTGACAGTTTTTTGAATTGACAATGGACAATTGACAATTGACAATTAGTGGAGCAACCGACGTTGTTCATATGTATCCGTCCGTTAAAGTATGTAGGGAACGGCCTGTGTGCCGTTCCGGGGCGTGGCGATTATAACCTGTGTAAGCAAACCGGAACCACCTACCGGCATGTCATTCCGAGCGAACGCAGTGAGTCGAGGAATCTTCCCAAGTTGCAGATTTCACCTTAAGTTGGTACTTCCTACCACGTGGTGGATTCCTCCACTCCGCTTGCGCTGCGGTCGGAATGACAAAATGGGGGACGTTTTCTGGTATTTTCGGGAACGATTCCGTCCTTTCAGGTGCGGGCGACAAGGTTGCCGATGGAATTATGGTGTGATTGCCCCCGGCAATCAATAGATTTTGATTCGCTGCGCGGAGCACCACCCCTACAATACATCTGTTCCGTCCTACAAAAAATTGTCAATTGTCCATTGTCAATTCATTTTTCCCCCTTGTAACATGGGGAGAACTGTGGTAAAATAAAGTGATTTATTGTAATTATCGACCTATGGAGGCTGTTATGAACTACCGGATTCCCCATTAGTCCTCTTTGGTGGAGCATCATACAAAATCTACTTTTACCAGGAGGAACCCTATGTCTACTTTAGAAGAAGAAATCAAACGCCGCCGGACTTTTGCCATTATTTCCCACCCCGACGCCGGTAAAACCACTTTGACCGAAAAATTCCTGCTCTACGGCGGGGCCATTGCCCAGGCCGGTGTGGTCAAGGGCAAGAAGAATTCCCGGGCCGCCACCTCGGACTGGATGGAAATTGAAAAGCAGCGTGGTATTTCCGTTACCTCGTCTGTCATGCAGTTCCAGTATGAGGGCTTCTGCATCAACATTCTGGACACCCCGGGCCACCAGGACTTTTCTGAGGATACCTACCGTACCCTGATGGCCGCGGACTCTGCCGTCATGGTCATTGACGGAGCCAAGGGCGTGGAACCCCAGACCCGGAAGCTTTTTAAGGTCTGCGCCATGCGGCACATTCCCATTTTCACCTTTATCAACAAAATGGACCGGGAGGCCCGTGACCCCTTTGAGTTGCTGGACGAGCTGGAACGGGAGCTGGGTATTGAGACCTACGCCATGAACTGGCCCATCGGCTCCGGCAAGGATTTCCAGGGCGTGTTTGACCGGGAAAACAGCCAATTGCTGTTCTTCTCCGGTGTTTCCGGCAAGAGCAAAGCCGGGAAGCAGGCCATTGACCTGTACGATGCGGAAGTGGCCCGGCTGCTGGACTCCGAAAGCAAACACCAGCAGCTTATTGACGATGTGGAGCTGCTCTCTGCCGGACGGGAGCTGGATCTGGAAGAAGTATGCCAGGGGCAGCTAAGCCCCGTGTTCTTCGGCTCTGCCCTAACGAACTTCGGCATTGAGCCGTTCCTGGAATCTTTCCTGAAAATGACCCCGCCTCCTCTGGCCCGGGTGGCGGACTGCGGCACCATTGACCCTTTCAGCCAGGATTTTTCCGCTTTCGTCTTTAAAATTCAGGCCAATATGAACAAGGCCCACCGGGACCGGCTGGCCTTTATGCGTATCTGCTCCGGCAAGTTCCAGAGAGACGCGGAATACTACCATATGCAGGGTGGCCGGAAAATGCGGCTGAGCCAGCCCCAGCAGATGATGGCCGCCGAGCGGGAAATCGTAGAGGAAGCCTACGCCGGTGACGTGATCGGTGTGTTTGACCCGGACATTTTCTCCATCGGTGACACCATTACCGTGCCGGGGAAGAAATTCCTCTACTCCGGTATCCCCACCTTTGCCCCGGAGCATTTCTGCCGGGTCTCTGCCAAGGATTCCATGAAGCGCAAGCAGTTTGTGAAAGGCACCGAGCAGATCGCCCAGGAGGGTGCCATTCAGATTTTCAAGGTACCCAACTCCGGTATGGAGGAAGTCATCGTGGGCGTTGTGGGTACATTGCAGTTTGACGTCTTCCAGTACCGGATGAAGAACGAGTACGGCGTGGATCTGCGGATGGAGGGCCTGCCCTATGAGGAGATCCGGCTGATTGACAGCTACCCTGGAGATTTGACGGACTTGAACCTGGGCAGCGATGCAGAGCTGCTGGAAGACTACAAGGGCCGCAATCTCCTGGTCTTTACAAGCTTTTGGGCCATCGACTTTACCTGCCGCCGGAATCCTGGGTTACAGGTAAAGGAAATCGTTGTATCGGAAGGATAAGGATATGGACTTTTGGGGTCATCTGAAAACCGTCACCCACCATCGGTTTCTCGTATTACAGGGCTGCTTTCGGGTGGGACTATACTATCAGGGCCTGACCCACGACCTTTCCAAGTTTTCCCCCACAGAGTTCCGGGAGGGCATCAAGTATTACCAGGGCTACCGCAGCCCCAACGCCCGGGAACGGGAGGAAAAGGGCTACAGCCTGGCCTGGATGCACCACAAGGGGCGCAACCGCCACCACTATGAATACTGGACGGATTTGAGTCCCCGGACCCTTCGCTATGAGCCGGTGCAGATGCCCCGGCGGTATCTGGTGGAAATGGTCATGGACCGGCGGGCCGCCTCCATGACCTATCAGGGGGACAAATACACCGATGCTTCCCCCTACCTCTACTTTGAAAGAAGCCGGGAGCGGCTGCTGATGCACCCGGAAACCGAGCGGGAGCTTTGCTTCCTGCTGGAAATGCTGCGGGACCGGGGTGAAAAAGAGACATTCCGCTACATAAAAAAGTCCGTGCTTCAAAACAAGCCCTTTCCCTGGGAAATGAACGTCACCGAAGGAGTCTAGCCATGCGTGCTGTTTTAACGAGAGTCAAATACGCCTCCGTCACCATTGACGGGGAAGTCACCGGGAAAATCGGCCCCGGATTTCTGATCCTGCTGGGAGTCGGCCCGGAGGATACAGAGGAATGCGCCAAGGTTTTGGCGGAAAAAGCCCTGAGTCTCCGGGTTTTTGAGGACGAAAACGGAAAAATGAACCTGGGGCTGGATGCCGTAAACGGCCAGGTGCTGGTGGTCAGCCAGTTCACCCTCTACGGCAACTGCCGCAAGGGCCGCCGCCCCAGCTTTACGGAAGCCGCCCCGCCGGAACTGGGAAACCGGCTGTA
Organism: uncultured Oscillospiraceae bacterium; assembly: GCA_934593275.1. Lineage (GTDB taxonomy): Bacteria > Bacillota > Clostridia > Oscillospirales > Oscillospiraceae > Faecousia. Next base: position 108,104 of record CAKTQE010000001.1, read on the forward strand.
TGAAGAATTCCTGAGCCAGTGCGCCCGGCTGGGCTATCCCCCCCAGCATGGGCAGTTTGGGGCAGACATGAAAGTGGAATCCCTGAATGACGGACCCATCACCCTGATTCTGGACACCGACCAGCTGATGAACACCCCCCGCCGGGGGTAAGGAGGCACTGATGTTACAAATTCATACCCTCCCCCTGGGAGACTATCAAACCAACTGCTACATTCTGCACCAAGAGGGCAACCGGGACTGCCTGGTCATCGACCCGGGCTATGAGCCAGAAATCATTTTAAGCTACCTTTCCGAAAAGGGGCTGACAATCCAGGCCATCCTGCTGACCCACGGCCATTTTGACCATGTGGGGGCCGTCCGGGAACTGGCCGCTCAAACCGACTGCCGGGTCTACTTAAACCCCAAGGATTTAGCCATGCCCCCTATGCTGACGGCAGGTCCCCTGTATTACACCAACAGCTACGGCGAGGGCGATCAACTGGACATTGCCGGTATCTCCCTCCAGGTGCTGGAAACTCCGGGCCACACCCCCGGCTCCGTGTGCCTGATAACCGATAACAACCTCTTTAGCGGCGACACCCTGTTCTGCGGCTCCTGCGGCAGAACGGACCTGCCCTGCGGAGATCACCGGGCCATGACCGAATCCCTGAAACGTCTGGCCGCCCTCCGGGAGGACTATACCGTCTACCCCGGCCACGGCAGCAATACCACCCTGGCCTGGGAACAGAAAACCAATCCCTATCTGTAAAGGATATGCCTATGAATCTCACCCTTTCCGGTCACGAGGACCGTTACGCCGTGGAGCAGCTGTTGCTGTCCCTGTTTCCCGAGGGGGCAGAGCTGGAAGCCAGATCTACCCTGCACCGAGGCCCCACCTGGCTTACCGCCACGGCGGAGATCACCCTTGGGGGCCAGACCCATCGGGCCAGCCGCCGTCTGAAAGCGGACTGCGAAACCGTGCGCCTGCGCAGGCAGATTTTGCAGCAGAGCGTTTATCTGGCGGCTCTGCCATTGCTTCCCGCCGTCCCCGCCTGGGGGGCCTTGGCAGGGGTGCGGCCCACCAAGCTGACCACCCGGCATCTATTGGAGGGCGGAACCCCAAAAACCGCAGATAAAATGCTGGAGGACACCTACTTTGTCACCCAGCAGCGGCGGCGTCTGGCGGTGGACTGCTCTGTTTCCACGGTAGAAGCCATCAAAAAAACGGACTCCCAGGACCTGTCCCTCTACATCGGTATCCCTTTCTGCCCTACCCGCTGCGCCTATTGCAGCTTTGTCAGCCGCAGTGTGGGAAAGAAAACCGAGCTGTTGGAGCCGTATCTACAGACCCTGTTGCGGGAGATCGAATACACCGGAAGGCTTCTGAAAAAATCCGGCTACCACATCCGCAGTCTCTACATCGGCGGCGGTACCCCCACCACCCTGTCCGGCCCCCAGATGGCAAGGCTCCTGGATGCCATTCACCAGCATCTGGATTTGAGCCGCTGCCTGGAATTTACGGTGGAGGGCGGGCGGCCCGATACCCTGGATGGGGAGAAGCTGCAAACCATTTTTGCCCACGGGGCAAACCGCATGAGCATCAACCCCCAGAGCATGGTGGATGCCGTGCTGCGGGCCTCCGGGCGGCCCCACCGGGCAGAGGATATTCTGCGCTCCTATGGCGAGGCCCAGGATGCCGGGTTCCGGGACATCAATATGGATTTGATTGCCGGACTGCCGGGAGACAGCTTTGAGGGCTTCCGCCACAGCCTGGATACGGTAGCAGCCCTGAACCCCTCCAACATCACCGTCCACACCCTGGCCCTGAAAAAAGGGGCAGACCTGTTTGAGCATCGGGAGAACCTGCCCTCTCAGGAGGAGGTCACCCGGATGGTGGACTACGCCGAGGAGACCCTGAGAAATCTTCATTACAAGCCCTATTATCTCTACCGTCAGAAATACATGTCCGGCTCCTTTGAAAACGTAGGTTGGAGCCGGGATGGCCGGGACTGCCTGTATAATATCTACATGATGGAGGAAGTGCATACCGTCCTGTCTCTGGGGGGCGGCGGCATGACCAAGGTGAATCTGCCGGACGGCAAGCTCACCCGGTTCCACAACCCCAAATTCCCGGAACAGTACATTCAGCAATTTGACAGCGTTCTGCGGCAAAAGGAAGAAATTTTCCGGCTGCTGGAAAGCCTGAACAGCACGAAACCAGCGTAAAGCGAAAGGAAGGATACCTTGGATACCCTGATCACCAACGTCACCGCCGTGACCATGACCCCAGGAGCGGAAGTGCTTTTTGGGGTGAACATCGGCATTGCCGATGGAAAAATCGAGTTTATTTCCAAAAAAGTGCCGGAGGAACTGCCCCAGACCATTATCGAGGGTACCGGCATGGTGGCCATTCCGGGTCTAATCAACTGCCATACCCATCTGGCTACCTCTGTGCTGCGGTGCTTTACCGATGATTTGAGCAACAAAGAGGCCCTGGAAGCCCTGCTTCAAAAGGAGGCCCGGATGGACTCCCGCAGTGCCAAGGCCGCGGCCACCCTCTCCATTGCCGAGTGTCTGCGCTTCGGCGTGACCTCCGTATCAGACCTCTATTACTACCCGGATGCCACCGCCAAGGCCGTGGCGGAAACCGGCATCAAGGGAAACCTTGCCTTGTCTGCCTATCGCTTTGTGGATGAATGCGAGGAATTTGACTTTGAAACCGACGAGCAGTGCCGGGAATTCCAGCGGGTGGTGGACAAATGGCACGGCTTTGACAATGGCCGTATCAAAATCGATGCCGGGATCTACTCGGAGTACACCGGCAACTACCCCCTCTGGGAAGCCCTGGCAGGCTACGCCAGTGAAAAGGGTCTGGGCATGCAGCTGCACCTGAGCGAAAGCCAGAACGAGGTGGATTCCTGCCTGGACCGCACCGGCATGACCCCCGGGGAGCTTCTGAGCTGCCACCGGCTCTTTGCCGTCCCTGCTACCGCCGCGGGCTGCGGATATCTGACCCCGGAGGAGGCCAAAATGCTAGGCAAAAAGCATGCCTCTGCCGTGGCCCTGCCTCTGTCCGCCGCCAAAAACGGCCAGCACTGCGCCTCCATCACGGACCTGGTAAAAGCCGGGATGAACGTGGCCCTGGGTACTGACGGGGCCATTCAGGCGGGCAACCTGGATCTGTTTGAAGTGATGCGGGGTGCCGCCATGTCCGTCCGGGCAGAAAAGGGCGACCCCGCTGCCCTGCCCAGCTCTGCCGCCCTGATGATGGCCACCTTCTGCGGTGCCCAAGCCCAGGGCCGGGGGCTGGAATGCGGCATGCTGAAAGAGGGGTATGACGCGGACCTGGTGCTGATCGATTTCTCCGCCCCCCACCTGATGCCCTGTCACAACGTCATCACAGGCCTGGTCTACGCCGCCAAGGGCGGGGATGTGGCCATGACCATGGTCCGGGGCAAGATCCTCTACCAGAACGGCAAATTCCCCACCATTGACTTAAACGCCGTTATTGCGGAACTGACTACCTATGCCATCCCCAAGCTTTTCGCCAAGGAGGAGTCCGGCAATGGCTGATAAACGCAAGCAGCAGAACTTCCTGCAAGGCACCGCCATGCTGGCCATGGCCACAGCCCTGGTAAAAATCATCGGCGCGGTGTATAAAATTCCCCTGAACGCCATCATTGGCGAAAAGGGCTTTGGGTATTTTAATACCGCCTATGAAATTTACAACGTGCTGCTGATGGTCTCCACCGCGGGGCTGCCTGTAGCCATGAGCCGCATGATCTCCCAGGCCAACTCCCTGGAAAACTACAATCAGGTCCGGCGGGTCTATACCACCGCCCGGGGCATTTTCCTGGGTCTGGGCATTGTGGGCAGCCTGATGATGACCCTGTTCTGCCGCCAGCTGGCCCGGTTCCAGAACCAGCCCGATGCCTGGGCCGCCATTGGCTTCCTGGGACCCTGCGTGCTGCTGATTTGCATTATGAGTACGTTCCGGGGCTTCTTCCAGGGTCACGGAAATATGCTGCCCACCTCCGTCTCCCAGGTCATTGAGGCCGTGGTGCGGCTGGTGGTGGGAATGACCGCCGCACTGCTGCTGCTGAAAACCACCGGCTCCATACCTCTGGCCGCCGGCGGTGCCATTCTGGGCGTAACTGCCAGCTGTCTGTTAAGCTCTGTATATCTTTACATTGTTTTTCAGCGCAGCTACAAGGACCTGCCGGTGTCCAAGGACACCCCCTGGAGCTATAAGGCCACCGCCAAGGGGCTTCTCATCATTGCCATTCCCATTACCCTTGGCTCTGCCTGCTTGCAGATCATTACGGCCCTGGCCAGTAAAATCTACATGGGCCAGCTGCTCGCCTCCGGTGTGACCCAACAGGCGGCAGACACCATGCGGGGCGTTCACGTCATGACCCAGACCATTTTCAACATGCCCTGCGCCTTTATTACCCCCATTACCATCAGCATCATCCCCGCCATCACCGCCCAGCTCACCACCGGCGACCTGGTCGCTGCCCAGAAAACCGAGGAGTCCGCCGCCCGGATCACGGGCCTGGTATCCATCCCCTGCGCCATCGGTCTTGCGGTATTGGCCCGGCCTATTACGGCTCTTCTTGGGGGCTACACCGGGGAAAAATTAGAGCTTGCCACCAGGCTTATGACCATTCTGGGCGTTTGCGTGTTCTTTAACGCCGTGGTGCTGGTTTCCACCGCCATTATGCAGGCCCACGGCCATGTGACCCGTCCGGTCATTAATATGGTGGTAGCCGGATGTCTGCGGCTGGTCTGCGTGTATGTGCTGTCCGGAAACCCGGCCATCGGCATCGTAGGTGCGCCCATCAGCAACCTCACCTGCTATATTGTCATTTTCCTTTTAAACCTGCTGGCCATCCGGCAGCTGTTTGAGGAGGCCCCCTCCATTGTCCCCAACGTCCTCCGGCCCCTGCTCTCGGGCCTGCTTATGGGTGCCTGCGCCCTGGGCTGCTACCGGGGAATGCTGGCACTGGGCATTCACAGCAGACTCCTGCTGTGCGCCCTGCCAGTCTGCGTCGGCGGCGTGGTATATGTAGCCGCCATCATCTTCCTGAAAGTCCTGCGCCGGGAAGATTGTCTGCTGCTGCCCAAGGGTGAAAAAATCGCCAGAATGCTGAAGCTGTAATAAAAAGGCTGTCCCATATTTGGGGCAGCTTTTTTGTGTACAAAGGGGGCGGAAAATCAAAACCGCCCCCCGTTTATGTCATTCCGAGCGAACGCAGTGCGTCGAGGAATCTTCCCAAGTGGCAGATTTTACCTTGTGGTGGTTCTTTGTCCCACGTGGTGGATTCCTCCACTCCGCTTACGCTGCGGTCGGAATGACAGAACGGGGGGACGTTTTGTACGGATTCGCCTATTGTTCCTGGAATGTTTCACGCCGCCCCGCTGCCTCATCAGTCAGGGCTGCGCCCTGCCAGCTTCCCCGGAGGGGAAGCTTTTGTACCGGGCTTTGGGGTGCAGGTGTACGTTCTGGACCAGGGTGTCGGTTCTTTTTGGTGAGAAATCCTAGAATGCCCCCAGGGTGGGGCGGTATTTTTAACAGTAATTTAAGAGTCCTGCCATTGCATCCCCAGGAAAAATGTGCTACAATAAGTTGAATCCTGAACAATTGGTGATAGAATGTTTGATAAGTATCTTTCTGTGTTTTTCATATCCATGGTACCCCTGATCGAGCTGCGGGCGGCGGTGCCTATTGCCATTGGCATGGGCATTCCCACCATGCGGGCCATTGCGATTTGTGCCATTGGAAATATGATTCCCGTACCCATCATTTATCTGTTTGCCCGGAAAGTTCTGATCTGGGGGCTGGACAAGCCCGGTATCGGGGGTGTCTGCCGGTTCTTCCATGACAAAGGGGAGAAAGCCGGACGGAAGCTGGCCGGAGGAAAGTACGGGCGGTTTGGTATGGTGGCGGCACTGACGGTGTTTGTAGGTGTCCCCATTCCCGGCACCGGGGCCTGGACCGGCACCCTGGGGGCAAGCTTTTTGGACCTGGGGCTGAAAAAAACCGTGGCATCCGTAACCACCGGCGTGCTTATGGCGGCGGTCATTATGGCAACCGTCAGCCGGGTGGGTGTACATGTATTCGGACTTTAATGTTATGGAGGCGTTTTAACATGAATGATTGTCTGTTCTGCCGCATTATTGCCGGGGAGATTCCCTCGACCAAGGTCTATGAGGATGAAACCGTCTTTGCCTTTCGGGACATTGCGCCCCAGGCCCCTACCCATATTCTGGTGATCCCCAAGACCCATATTTCCGGCTGCAACGGTGTCAATGAGGAAAACAGCGGGGTGGTTGCCCACATTTTTGAGGTGATTCCCAAAATCGCTCAGGCGGAACACCTTACCGGGGGCTACCGGGTGGTTTCCAATTGCGGAGCCGACGCCGGACAGACCGTACCCCATCTGCATTTCCATATTCTTGGCGGCAAAACGCTTGCGTTGGAAATGGCTTGACAAATTGCGACAATTGCGTATAATAGAGTCAATCGCATAGCGCCGTCTTCGGGGAGCCGGTAAACCGGCTGAGAAAGGGATGATAGCCCTGACCCGCTAAACCTGATACGGTTAATACCGTCGGAGGGAAAGATGCGGACCATGACCTTTTTATGTCGCATTGCACCCGGACAGGCTGCAATGCGGCATTTTTTCTTTGGAGGTCTATTCCATGCAAACTTCTCACGCAAAACTCCGCGCTCTGACCGAGGGCGCAATCCTCATCGCTCTGGCAGAGATCCTCAGCTTCCTGCCCCTGTACAAAATGCCCTGGGGCGGCTCCGTGGATCTGGCCATGCTGCCCATCATCGTCTTCTGTGTCCGCTGGGGCTTTGGCCCGGGCATGATCGTGGCTTTTGCCCACTCCCTGCTGCAGACCATGTTTGAGGGCGGCATTGCCATTGGCTGGCAGAGCATCCTGGGCGACTTCATCATCGCCTACTCCGTTCTGGGCCTGGCGGGCCTGTTCAAGGGCAAGTTCTACCTGGCAACCGTGGTTGCCTGCGTGGCCCGGTTCCTGGTCCACTATGTGGTGGGTGCCACCATCTGGGCCGAGTACATGCCCGAAACCTTCTTCAACATGACCATGACCACCCCCTGGATCTACTCCGCACTGTATAACGCCGCTTACATGCTGGTAGACATGCTGCTGATCCTGCTGGTGGGCTTCCTGCTGAGCAAGACTCCTGCCAAGAAGTACCTGCAGGGTGAAGACCTGGCCTGAACCTCCTGAACCTCCTGAATATTCAGAAAAACTCCCGAACGGCCCTGAAAAGCTGTTCGGGAGTTCCATATTATTGGGGGTTGGCTGCTTTTCTCCGGCGGAATCTGTCTTTCCAGTAGTCCTTGAAAACCAGAATCTCTGCCAATAGACCCAGAGGCAGGGCGGCGGCAATATCGATAACGGAGTGCTGCTTGACCACGGCGGTGGACAGGCTGATGACAATGACTGAAAAGACCACAAAGGCTTTCCAGACTTTACCGGCCTGTTTTTCCTTGAGCCAACAGGAGCCGATGCCCAGGGAATAGGCCACATGCAGCGAGGGGCATACCCCGGTGGGGGTGTCTGCCCGGTAAATAAGAGCCGCCAGGTGGGTAAAGAAGTTGTCCCTTACAAATTCCGTAGGCCGCAAATCCTGGTAGCTGGGATAGAGAATATAAACGGTCATGGCCACCACCTGGGTGATGGTGATGAAGATTTGCAGATTCCGGAAATTGGGAATATCATACAGGGCAAAGTACCCCAGGCTGATGACGATCAGCAGATACCAGAAGCAATAGGGAATGAAGAAAAACTCATTGAACGGAATCCGTTCATCCAAGGCACTATGGATCAGGTGGCAGCTTTCCACAGGAATCAGGTTTTCTGTGAGGAAATAAAAGACAAAATACACCACCCACCCCAGCAGCAGTTTCAGGTGGGCAAACTCCGGCTGGTTGATTTTGGACAGCCGGAAAGTACGGTAGTCAACAACAGGTTTTTTCATAAAATCGCCTCGGTTGCGTGGTTGGTCCGGTAATTCTTCTTGGAAATATTGGGATAGGGTACCACAATATGCTCCGGCAGTCCCTCAGCCAGTTCCGTGATGCTGTCCATCAGGGCCTGGCAAATGCGGCGGCGTTCCTGGGCAATGGGAGCATCGGCATGAAAGGCGATGGGCTTGCCAAAATAAAATTTGTGAAGCCTGGGGGCCAGATACATGGGAACGAATTGCAGCTCTTTTCCCGTGCGTTTGTAGTAGAGTCTGGCCACATCTACGAAATTCTCCTGGAATTTACACAGGATTTGGTTATAACCCTCTTTGCACTCCGGGAAAATAATGATGTGGTTTCCCGCTTCCAGTTTTTTCACCGTGTTCCGGAACGTGCCGATGACCCGGGTGTCATGGTAGACGGCGATGGTGTCACCGCAGCGCATGACACAGGCGGCAAAGGGGGCAATGATGTAGGAAAAGAGCCTGAAAAGGGGCTTGCACCACCGGGGCTTTTCGTCCCAGAAGTCGTGGTAGGCATAGTCCGGCAGCTCTTTTGCATCCATCATCTGCCCGGCGCACCAGATGGAGCGTTTTCCCGGAAAGTAGAGTTCACTGACAATAGGGCCATGGGCCTGGGAATGGTTTCCCACAATGATGGACGGCTCCTGGGGAAGATTTTCCAACCCCTCCCCCGTGGTTTTGGGATAGAACAGCTTGACAGCACCCCAACAGAGGTTATAAAACCCTTTTTCCAGTTGTTCTTTCACAGCCCTTCCCTCCCATTTTATTGTGGAGCGTATTATAGAGGGAGAAGATAAACTACAGATAAACTGGGGGGAACAGTTGACAGTGAACAGTGGACAGTTGACAGTTTTTTCTAATTGACAATGGACAATTGACAATTGACAATTTTTGGGGGGACGGACGTTCCCCCATTTTTGCAAACGTAGCAGTAAAATTCCACCGCCTCAACGCACGGTACAAGAGCTTCCCCCCTGGGGAAGCTGGCAGGGCGCAGCCCTGACTGATGAGGCAGCGGGGCAGCCTGAAACATTCCAGAAACAACAGGCGAATCCGTAGAAACGTCACCCCATTGTCATTCCGACCGCAGCGTAAGCGGAGTGGAGGAATCCACTACGTGGGAGAAAAGTACCACCACAAGATAAAACTTGCCACTTGGGAAGATTCCTCGACTCACTGCGTTCGCTCGGAATGACATGTCGAGAGGTGATTCCGATTGACCATACAGGTTATATGCGAAACGTGGCGGGCGGCAGGTTGCCGCCCCTACGATACATTTGTTCCGAAATACCGTGTTTTCAGCGTGTCTATCATTGTATTGTGTTCCCCAAAATGCGAAAAACGATATACGTTGACGCAGGGGTGGTGCTTCGCGCAGCGAATCAAAATCTATTGATTGCCGGGGGCAACCACACCATAATTCCATCGGCAATCTGCCGCCCGCCACGTTTTGACACCTGAGCCGTATGGACAAAGCGGTATCCCGTTGGACGAAATGATGTAGGCATCACCCTTGAAAAATGCTGAAAAATGGGTATACTGGGGATAGTTTCTTTTCGGTTTAGGATGATACCATATGCTAAACGCAAAAAGCTAGGGAAACGCGGACTTGACAAAAAGGGGGAAGTGTTTTGTTTCATATCCTGGTGGTGGATGACGATAAGAATACCAGGCGGCTCATGCAGGCGGTGCTGGAATCTGATGGGTATACGGTGACCACGGCCTGTGACGGGGAGGAAGCCTTGACGGTGCTGGACCGGGAGCATGTGGATTTGGCGGTGCTGGATATTATGATGCCCAATATGGATGGCTATGAGTTTACCAAAACTTTGCGGGATGCCAACAACGAGCTGCCCATTTTGATGGTTTCCGCCAAGCAGCTGTCCGAGGACCGGAAGCGGGGCTTCCTGGTGGGCACGGACGACTATATGACAAAGCCTGTGGATACCGATGAAATGCTCCTGCGGATCAAGGCCCTTTTGCGGCGGGCAAAAATCGTCAGCGAGCGGAAAATCGAGGTGGGCGATGTGGTGCTGGACTACGATTCCATGACGGTGACCCGGGGCAGTGAGCGGCAGGAACTGCCCCAAAAGGAATTTTTGCTGCTGTACAAGCTGCTGTCCTATCCGGGAAAAATCTTCACAAGGATCCAGCTGATGGACGAGATCTGGGGCATGGATTCCGACACTGGCTGGGAAACGGTAACAGTCCACATCGGCAGACTCCGGAAGCGGTTTGAGCATTACGATGAATTCGAAATCGTCTCCGTCCGGGGTCTGGGCTACAAGGCGGTGAAAAAGGTATGAAAGAGAAACGCCGGGGCCGCATGACCCTGACCCTGATTTTATCCGGCTGTGTGTTCCTGGTCATTCTGGTGACCCTGCTGATCATCGGCCTGGTGCTGCTGATCGTGGATCAGGTGGGTCTTTTGGGCCGGTGGATGGCCCATGCCAGCCTCTTTAGCTTCTTTGCGGCCATTGGCGGCATGAGTCTGGTAGGCGGCACCTGTATTTCTCTGTTTTTGGGTACGGTACCCCTGCGCTCCATGAACCGCATGACCGAAGGGCTGCACCGGCTGGCCTCGGGAGATTACAAAGCCCGCATTGAGCCAAAGGGCATCCTGGGCATGATCCCCCCGGTGCGGGACATGGTGGACTCCTTTAACGCCACCGCCGCGGAGCTAGAGGGTACGGAACTGTTGCGCTCGGACTTTATCAACAACTTTTCCCATGAGTTCAAAACCCCCATCGTGTCCATTGCGGGCTTTGCGGGGCTATTAAAACAGGGCAATCTCAACCGGGAGGAGCAGCTGGAATACCTGGACATCATCGAAAGCGAAAGCCGCCGTCTGGCCCAGATGGCCACCAATGTGCTGAACATGACCAAGGTGGAAAACCAGGCTATCTTAACCAACGTGACCTACTTTAACCTTTCCGAACAGCTGCGGACCTGTGTGCTGCTGCTGGAGCGGAAGTGGGAGAAAAAGAATCTGGAAATGAGCCTGGAACTGGAAGAACATATGATTTCCGGCAACCAGGAGCTGCTGCGGCAGGTCTGGGTGAATCTATTGGACAACGCCATTAAGTTCTCCCCGGAGGACCAGGTGGTGGAGATCTCCGCCTCGGAAGAAAACGGCTGGGTCTCCGTCTCCATCAGCAACACCGGCTCCCGCATTCCGGAGAACCAGCAGGAGGCCATCTTCCGGAAGTTCTATCAGGCTGACCGCTCCCACAACACTGAGGGCAACGGCATCGGTCTGGCGGTGGTCAAACGGGTGGTAGAGCTTCACGGCGGCAGTATCCGGGTGGAAAGCGATGCGGCCTTTACCAAATTCACGGTGAAGCTGCCCAAGAAGCCTGCATAAAGCCACATCATAAAAAACTGCCACGAAGCAGTATCCCATAAACCATGGGACTGTTTCGTGGCAGTTTTTTATTCAGGCAGTACCCCGCAATTAGTTCTGGCCCCGCTTGGAGCCGGTGACATCCCGGATGTTCAGCAGCTTTCCACGGATGGCGTTCAGCTCGGCGGTGTTTTTCACCTCGAAGCGGATGGTAATGGCACTGCGGCCATTGGCCAGATCCCGGCCGGACAGTTCCTTGACCCGGACACGGGCGGTGGTCAGGGCCTGGGCCACGTCCAACACCAGGCCGTCTCTTGTGATGCAGTCCAGTTCCAGGGTGGTTTCAAAGGGCTGCTCCTCCTGGTTTGCCCAACGGACACGGACCCAACGGCCCGCCTGTTTGGGGTCTTCCCTATTCTGGGCGTTGGGACAGTCTGCCCGGTGGACGGAAACGCCAAAGCCCTTGGTGATAAAGCCCACAATGGCGTCCCCGGGAACGGGGGTGCAGCACTTGGCAAACTTGATCATGCAGGAGTCAATGTCCTCCACAATGACCCCGTTGACGGCGTGGCGGTTCTGTTTCACGGTCTCGCTGTCCGGATTCAGCCGCAAGGGCGACTGGGGGGCCTTTTCGGCAGTCTGGGCGGCTTTCATGGACTTGTTGATGTCGTCCCGGATGCGGCCCACAGCCTTTACAGCGGTCAGGCCGCCGTAGCCAATGGCGGCGTACAAATCGTCCCAGGTATCAAAGGCCAGCTTTCGCAGAAGCTGGGGTTCCAGCTCCGGCTCGGCAATGGCGGTCAGGGGCAGCCCTGCCCGCTTCATCTCCGACTCAAAGGAGGCCTTGCCATGGACGATGTTCTCGTCCCGCTTTTCTTTCTTGAACCACTGCTTGATTTTGGTCCGGGCCTGGTTGCTCTGGCAGATGTTCAGCCAGTCCCGGCTGGGGCCTTTGGCACTCTTGGAGGTCAGCACCTCCACAATGTCGCCGTTTCTCAGCCTGGTATCAATGTTTGCAATGCGCCCATTGACCTTGGCCCCCACCATGGCGTTGCCCACGCCGGAGTGGATGGCATAGGCAAAGTCAATGGGGGTGGAGCCGGAGGGCAGGGAGACAATGCGGCCCTTGGGAGTAAAGACAAAGACCTCATCGTCGAACATATCGATTTTCAGGGACTGGACGTATTCCTCCGCATCGGAATCCTGCTGGCTTTCCAGCAGACGGCGCACCCACTCAAAGTCCTTTTCGGAGCCAGAGCCGGTACCCTGCTTGTATTTCCAGTGGGCGGCAATGCCGTATTCCGCGGTCTCGTGCATTTCCCAGGTGCGGATCTGGACTTCAAAGGGAATGCCCTGGGAGCCGATGACGGTGGTGTGGAGGCTCTGGTACATATTGGGCTTGGGGGTGGAGATGTAATCCTTGAACCGGCCGGGAATCAGGTTAAACAGGTCGTGGATGTGGCCCAGCACGTTATAGCAGTCGGGAATGGAATCCACAATGACCCGGAAAGCATAAATGTCGTAAAGCTCGTCCATGGTCTTCCCCTGGGCCTGCATCTTCCGGTAGATGGAGTACACGTGCTTAATGCGGCCATAGGTGGTGTTGTGGATGCCCATGGCGGTGAGCCGCTGGGTGATTTTCTCCTGGATGGTCCGCATGAAGCTTTCGTCCTGCTCCTTGTGTTCCTGGAGGTAGGCGGTGATCTCGTTGTATTCCTTGGGGGCCAGGTACTTTAAGGAGGTGTCCTCCAACTCCCACTTGATTTTCTGCATACCAAGACGGTGGGCCAGAGGCGCGTAAATATCCATGGTCTCCTGGCATTTGGCGATCTGCTTGGCGGGGGTCTGGTACTGCATGGTGCGGATATTGTGAAGCCGGTCCGCAATTTTGATCAGCACCACCCGGATGTCCTTGCTCATGGCCATGAACATCTTCCGCAGGTTTTCCATCTGGGCCTGTTCCCGGGAGGAAAAGTCTGCCCGGGTCAGCTTGGTAACGCCCTCCACCAATTCTGCAACGGTGGGGCCAAAGAGCTTTTCGATCTCCTCATGGGAGGCATCCGTATCCTCAATACAGTCGTGGAGCAGCGCACCCAGAATGGCATCCATGTCCAGGCCCATTTCCGTGACGATCTGGGCAACGGACAAAGGGTGAATGATGTAGGGAGAACCGTCCTTCCGCTTCTGGGGGGCGTGCTTTTTGCTGGCATAGTCCACAGCCTTGTCGATGAGGGCAAAATCCGCTCCAGGCATTCGCTTGTGGATGGTTTCCATCATGGAATCATAGTGTTCTTGAAAGGTTTCCATATATTTCAACTCTCTTTCCCACGCAGCAGGGCCTGCATGGTCTGGCTTTTTGTCAAATCCGTCTTTCCGGGCTTGGGGGTCAGGCTGATGGCAAGGGTCAGGTGAACCCGTTTGAGGTTCAGAAGTCCCACGTCCCGGAAAATATCCAGGCAGGTCAGCAGGGTTTCCAGGCTCATTTCACTGCCGGTGCGGCGGACGATCTTCCGGCACAGGCACAGGGGGCTTTCCTGGAGGCTCCCCCCGGGTACGGCGGCCAGATACCGCCAGACATTGCCCAGAACCCCTCGGTCCGGCAACAGGGCGGCGGCATCCTGGGCCGTGATGGTCCCGTCTTGCAATGCCCGATACCGGCTGAGGGTCACGGGACAGGGGGCGGCGCAGCTGGGGCGGATATCCACCACATTCAGCTGCACACTGCGCTCCCCTCGGAATTCATTGATTTGGGGGTGGAACGCCACATCCACCACATCCCCCGTGGCCACCCCCGCGGATACGGGGTCGGCGGAAAAGAAAATGGCGTTCATGCTGTAGTGTCCCCGGCGCAGCCGCAGCCGCATATGCCGCCCGCCACCAACGCACTGGATGCGGTCAATGGTCAGTCCCGTCATCATGAGCTGGGGCTTGGGGCAGCCGCTGCCGCAAGGCTCCAGAATGTTGAGACTTTCAATTTCCGGAATGGTCAGCATCTCCGGAGGAACGGCGCAGTCTAAGTCCAGGGTGCTTACATGGGTGCCGTCAGCAAAGTAGCTTGCTGCCATGGCGCAGACTTGGGTGCGGAACGCATCAATATTGTCTCTATGGATGGTAAAGCCCGCCGCCAACTCGTGGCCGCCGTAGCTTTCAAGCAGCGGGGACAGTTCCCGCAGGGAGGCGAAAAGATTAAAGCCACCATGGCTCCGGGAACTGGCTTTGCCATGTTCCCCGTCCAGGCAAATGAGGAACGCGGGGCAAGCAAATTCCTCAGCAATACGGCTGGCAACAATGCCCACCACGCCCTGATGCCAATGTTCGTCTGCCAGGACGATGGCCTCCGGGGGTGCGCCCTCCGGCAGCATGGCGATGGCCTGACGGTAAATGTCAGACTCGATCTGCTGCCGCTGCCGGTTCAGTTCGCACAGCTGGGCGGCCACAAACCGGGCATGGTCTTCCTCCTGGGTCAAAAACAGGTCAATGGCCAAATCCACCTGACCCATGCGTCCGGCGGCGTTGATCCGGGGGGCCAGCATATAGCCGATGGTGGAGGAGGTGATCTCCCCCTGGACGCAGCCGCATTCCGCCATCAGGGCGGCCAGGCCTGGCCGCTTGGTGTGTTCCAACGCCAGGAGGCCCCGGGAAACGAACACCCGGTTTTCCCCCACCAGGGGAATCACATCGGCCACGGTACCAAGGCACACCATGTCGGCGTATTCTTCCAGTACGGCCTCCGCATTCCCGCAGAGGGCGCAGGCCAGCTTAAAGGCCACGGCCACGCCGGAAAGATTCTGGTGGGGGTAGCCGTCACCGGGCTTGTGGGGGTCTACAATGGCCACAGCCTGGGGCAGCTGCTCTTTGCATTCGTGGTGGTCTGTGATCACCAAATCCAGCCCCAATTCCCGGCAAAGGGCCGCTTCCTCTACGGCGGTAATGCCGCAGTCCACGGTAATGATCAGCTTGACCTGTTCTTCCCGCAGCTGCCGGATGGCAATGGGGTTCAGGCCGTAGCCCTCTTCCAGCCGCCCGGGGATGTAACACAGGCAGTCCGCCCCCTGCTTGCGCAGGAAATCCGTCAGCAGACACGTGGCGGTAATGCCGTCCACATCATAGTCCCCAAAGACCGCAATGCGCTCGTTGTTTTCAATGGCTCGCCGCACCCGGGCCGCCGCCGGGGCCATATCCCCCAGCAAAAAGGGATCTGGCAAGGGACAGTCACAGCGCAGACTTTCCCGTGCCTGTTCCGGGTCACGCAGCCCCCGCCCCGCCAGAACCATGGAGGTCAGCGGGGAAAAGCCGCCGCTTACAAGCTTGTTCACATCCTGGGCAGGAGGCTGCCCACAGTTCCAAATTCCGTATTTCAATACCACACACATCCATTTATAGCTTTTCTCAATATTATAGCAAAAAATGAAACTGTGTACAATAGGAAAGTGAAGGAGAAATCCGGTTATTTACGGCGGCTGATCTCCAACGCCCCGGCGGTAAGCAGGGGCAGCAGCACCATACCGGAAAAGCCCCGGAGATGAAAGCCGCAGTACATGGCAAAAAGCGTGACCAATGGGTCAAGGCCCAGCTTCCGGCCCAGGATTTTTGGCTCTAAAAGGGAGCGCAGGGTGGCGGCAGTGAGGTAAAGCCCCAAAAGCCCCAAGGCCCTGCCCCCGTCCCCGGATAAAAGGCACACCAGACTCCAGGGCAGCAGCACGGTTCCCGTACCCAGCACCGGCAGGGCATCTACCAGACACACCAGCAGCGCAATAAGGGGGGCCTTGGCCACCCGCAGCAGGAAAAAGCCCGGCAGCAGCACGCAGAATGTGACCCCCGTCAGTTTTACCTGAGCGGTCACCCAGGAAAGAACCCCTTGAAGCAGACACTGCCCCCGGTCCAGCCATCGCTTCAAAACCTCCCGGGAATACCGCTCCTCCAGTAGCCCCCGGAGTATGGGCAGACGTATCGAAATCAGGAATGCGGACAGCAGCACCGTTCCCCAGAAGATGGCCTTATCAGGAAGCCCTGTCAGCACCGCCCCGGCAGTCCCCAGGGCATAGCCGCTGAGCTTTTGCAGCAGGGCCGTGCCGCCGGAAAACAGCTCTGCCAGCATGTCCCCCCAGCTTCTGTAGAGGGCCGGAGGAAAATGATTTCCCAGCCCCAGAAGCCACCGCTGCAGTAGTGCCGCCCCCTGGGCCACGGTGGAGGTGAGCCAGGGCAGCCAGAGTCCCAAGCTTCCCAACTGCCGCAGGGCCAGGGCCAAAACCAGAGTGACAATGGCGAGAATTCCTGCCACCGTGGCACTGACCCCCAGGGTAGAGGCAACACCTCTGGGCAGTCTTCCTTTCCTGCACAGAAAGTCCACAGCCCCCTCCGAGGCCAGGGCCAACCCCAGTCCCAGAAGAAAAGGCAGCAGGACAGACAGTGCTAATCGGGCAAAAATCCACAGCAGGAACAGCGTCCAGGAAAAAGAAAGAAATCGTCTGGTTCCAGGCTTCATTTTTGGCTCCTTTCCATAAGAATCAGTAGATTTTAGAAATTTTTTCTTTTTGCTTGCTTTTTCAAAAAAATATGCTACAATGTTACCGTGTATGAACACATGTACGCCGTATGTGGCGAAACTATAGGAGGATCATATGTCCAATAAACCCCAGTATTATATTGTGGAGGCTTCCGCTCTGCCGGAGGTTTTTTTGAAGGTAGCGGAAACCAAGCGATTGCTCTCCACCGGTGAGGCCACCACCGTGAACGAGGCCACCCGCATGACCGAAATCAGCCGCAGTGCCTTTTATAAGTACCGGGATGCGGTGATGCCCTTTCAGAATATGATGACGGGCCGCATCGTCACCTATCAGTTGCTGCTCCACGACGAGCCGGGCCTGCTGTCGGACATTCTGCTGATTTTTGCCGATGCCGGTGCCAACATCAGCACTATCAATTCCATTGTCCCCACCAACGGCACCGCCGTTGTGACCATCTCCGCCGAAACCATCGACCTGAAAATTCCTCTGGAAGAGTTGATCCGCAAGCTCAACGCCCTGGAAGGTGTGGTAAAGGCCGACGTACTGGCGGGCTGAGAATCGTTGCAGCAGCCGGCCCAGGAGGCCTGGGTGCGTTTTTCCGCCTTGTAAGATACAAGCATACCCGGCACCAATAAAAAGTATTCCATAAAAAGGAAAAGAAAAACACTTGACAAGGAATACGATTTGTGATAGAATTCCTAGGTAATCAAGAAGGCTGAACATCCGCCTCACCGTAAGTTTCTGCGAAACGGTTTCATACGAGCTTTTCCCCACAAGGGATTTTATGCGTGTATGCGGATGCTTTGGCATCCGCTTTTTTGTTATTTGTTTTGGAGGTGCTTACCATCGCAAAGTTAGACCATCAGCTCAACGAGGAAATCCGGGACAAAGAGATCCGGCTCATCGGTGCGGACGGCGCCCAGCTGGGTATCGTTTCCGCAGCCCAGGCCAACGCCATGGCGGAAGAGGCAGGTATGGATCTTGTGAAGATCTCTCCCAATGCCGTCCCCCCTGTGTGTAAAATCATGGATTACTCCAAATTCTGCTTCGACCAGAAGAAGCGGGAGAAAGAGGCCAAGAAGAACCAGCGGGTCGTAGAGGTCAAGGAGATCCGCATGAGCCCCAGCATTGATACCAACGATCTCAACACCAAGGTCAAGGCCGCCCAGAAATTCCTGACAGACGGCAACCGGGTAAAGGTCAGCGTTCGTTTCCGCGGACGGGAAATGGCCCACACCAACCTGGGTGAGAAGCTGCTGATGGACTTTGCGGAGGCTTGCGCCGAGGTCGCCACCATGGAGAAGAATCCCAAGCTGGAAGGCCGCTTCATGGCGATGTTCCTGACCCCCAAGAATAGCAAGTAAGAATATTACACAAGATACGGAAGGAGAACTACCTATGCCCAAGCTGAAAACCCATAGCGGTGCAAAGAAGAGATTCAACCTGACCAAGACCGGTAAGGTTAAGAGAGCACACGCTTTTAAGAGCCACATCCTCACCAAGAAGACCACCAAGCGTACCCGTCATCTGCGGAGCACCACTTATGCCGATGTGACCAATGTGGATGCCATCAAGAAGATGATTCCGTACAAATAAGGGCTAGACAGGAGGATATAGTAAATGGCTAGAGTTAAAGGCGCAATGATGACGCGCAAGAGAAGAAACGCAACCCTGAAGCTGGCAAAGGGCTACTGGGGTTCCAAGAGCAAGCACTTCAAGATGGCCAAGCAGGCCGTTATGAAGTCCGGCAACTACGCTTTCGAAGGCCGTAAGCAGAAGAAGCGTGCTTACCGTACCATGTGGATCGCCCGTCTGAGTGCCGCTGTGGCTCCCTACGGTCTGAACTACTCCACCTTTATGAACGGTGTGAAGAAGGCCGGTATCGAGATGAACCGCAAGAGCCTCTCCGAGATGGCCATCCAGGACAGTGCCGCTTTCGCCGCTGTTGTGGAGAAGGCCAAGGCTGCTCTGAACTAAGCAAAATGAAAAGCCCTGTCGGTTTCCCCGGCAGGGCTTTTTTGAAAGGATTTTTATGGAACTGACACTGATTGCCCAGCGCAGCGGGCGGCTGTCCTCTTTTTTGAAAACAGAGTTGAAAATATCCTCGGGTCTTATGAACAAGGTCAAGTGGGCCGATGGGCTGCGGGTGGGCGGTGTCAGCTGTCACACGGACTACCAAGTGGCCCCCGGAGACCAGATTTGCGTGCTTTTGGAGGAACCTGCTCCGGATTACCCGGCGGAAGGCGGCCCACTGACCGTTCTTTACGAAGATGCCTATTTCCTGGCGGTGGACAAGCCCGCCGGGATGCTTATTCACCCCTCCCGCAGCCGGAACACCGGAACCCTGGCAAACCTGGTCCAGGGCTATTATGTGAAAACCGGCCAGCAGGGAGCCTTCCACCCCCTGACCCGGTTGGACCGGGACACCTTTGGCATTGTGCTGATTGCAAAGAATGCCCATATCCATGCCCTGTTGCAGGCGGAAAAGCCCCAAAAGCGTTACGAAGCACTGACCTGTGGAGGGCCTGCGGAACAGGAAGGCCTGATCGATGCCCCCATTGCCAGAAAACCCCTGCCCAGCCTCCTGCGGGAAATTCGCCCTGACGGCAAGCCCAGCCAGACCCACTTCCAGGTGTTGGAGCGGGGAAACGGCATCTGCCGCCTAGATTTGGAACCCATCACCGGCCGCACCCACCAGCTGCGGCTCCACTGCGCCTACTCCGGCTTCCCCATTTTAGGGGACCCCCAGTACGGCACCGAAAAATCCAACGCCCTTTCCCACCGCCTGGGCTTTGAAACCCAGCTTCTGCTGGCCAAAAGTCTGAAATTCACCCACCCCATAACAGGCGCGCAGATGTTTCTGGAAAGCGGAATGACACTGCCAACCTGGGTATAAAACCGGACAATGACCCCGCCAGATAAGGCTCCCGCCTGGATCTCAACGGCTGGAAGCTGCCGCGTCGGACTCCATAACACAGTCGATGGTAAGTACAACGGCCAATGCCACAAGTTCGTCTTTCGGGTTCAAAATGTCCAGTTCATAGCTGTCTCCCCAGGTCATCCATTCCTTTTGAATGGAAACGATGGGCGCACCATTCTGGGTGATGCTGTATTCATGGGCCAGAAAGTTCCCGCTGATTTCCCAGCCAAGGCCGTCAATGGTGTATCTCGGGAAGAAAAACGTCAGCTTCTTCTGGATTTTCGCAACCTGCTCCCCATTGCAGGAAACAGAATACTCCGGAAGAAACCTCCACACTTTTTGCTGGATAAAGGCCACTTCCCTACCGGCCATATCATACACATGGAGCTTCTTGCCCCAGCTGAAAACCTCCCCGACAACCGTGTACCGATCATTTCCCAACGCGTCTTTGACCGAGAATTTGTCCCCCCAGGAAAAGACCTTTTCTTTGATATAGAGCTTCATTCAAATTCCTCCAATGAATCTACCGATGTTTTATACGATTATACCATGGCCCTATTCTCCGGTCAAATTAGATTTTTCCGGTCTGGCACCGCTTTTTTCGATTTTTTTGACTGGCATACGGCTCTGCAATGGAGCAAACACAGCGGACATTTCTTTCTATAATCGCTCCAATCATCGGAAGGATTTTTCGCCAACTGTCGGAATAATTTTCCGCCAATCGTCGGAAAAACAGTTCGCCAATGAAACGGCGGCAGCAAGAATTCTTGCTTTTCATAGCCGGTAATCATGTCGTTTGAGGTTTTCTGTAAAAACTATCCGTGGGTGCAGCAGCCTATTGACATTGTTTTATCTGGGTTGTATAATATGTCTTACATTCGTAAGAATTGGAGAAGCAATATGAAGAAACTACCACCAATTTCTGATGCGGAATTTGCGGTCATGGACGTGATCTGGAAATTCGCACCAATCAGCACGACGGAAATCACGGACCGGTTGGGTTTGACAACGGATTGGAGTCCAAAAACAATTTTCACAATGCTTTCCCGGCTGGAAAAGAAAGGGGCCATCACGCATACAAAAGAGGGCCGTGTATTTGTCTATCATCCCTGTGTAAAAAAAGAGGATTACTGGACGGAAGAAAGCAGATGCCTTGCAAATCGCTTTTTTGACGGTGCCATAAAGCAGATGGTGGTCAGTTTTTTAGATCAGGATGATTTGACAGCAGATGATTTGTCCGAATTGCAGAAGATTCTCGACCGAAAGCGCGGTCAAATCAAATGACAAGTACGGCTTTTGTGAGACAGATCTTTCTGGGAACCCTATGGAATACTGTGCTGATCTGTGCTGTTTTAGGGGCAAAATGGCTGTTTCGCAACCGCCTTTCTGCCCGCACGCAATATAGAAGTTGGTATTTTCTCGCCATCTCTTTACTGCTGCCTTTCTTCCCTTTCGGCTCATTACGTGGGCTTCTTCCGGTGGGAGTCGGTCTGCGGCGGGCGTTTACCATTTCAGCACCTCCAAATTCCACGGACTACACGCCAATGTCCGGGAATGCGTGGCTTCAGGATCCCTCTTTGCTTCGCCAACACGCCGAAGCAGACCAGATCGTCCTTGTACTTCTGCTGGTTTGGGCTATCGGCACACTGCTGATGGCTACCCTGTACTGTTTGGAAAATCACCGGCTGTATCGAACCGCAAAGTCAGCATTCAACGTATCTGCGCAGATTCAAAAAGAATCTGAGAAAGTTCGTCTGGAATTGAAAGTAAATTTTAACATAACGCTGTGTCAATCCCATTTTCTTTCTTCTCCAATCAGTTTCTGGTGGGGCCATTTCTACGTGATCCTCCCAGCGGAGAAACTGAAAAAGCTATCAGATACAGATATTGAAAACATTCTGCGCCATGAGTTGACCCACATCAGCCATGGTGACCCATTGGCGGCATACCTGTTCTGCGGGATACAGGCTATTTTCTGGTTTCATCCCCTTGTATGGATCGCCTTTCAGCAAATGCGCCGGGAGCGGAAAGCCTATTGTGATTGGGATGTTTTGAACACATTTTCGGATGAACAGGAACGCATCCGCTATGGACAGACTATTTTGAATTTTGCCGTAGCAGCCAATATGCGCTTTTGCACAGCCAATGGATTGTGCCAGGGAAAGAAGCAATTGAAATACCGTCTTGAGAACATTGTTGACTTTCGGGAGGATACCGCAGGAAAAAAGGTTCTTGGGAAATGCTGCGCTGTCCTGCTGACAGTTGTTATGCTTGGACAACTCCCATTTTTGTCCGTTTGCGCAGATGTCAGTGAAACTTATTACGTACCGCCGTCTGAACTTTTGATAGAGGAAGTCGATTGGAGTAATTTCTTTAGCGGAAA
Organism: uncultured Oscillospiraceae bacterium; assembly: GCA_934593275.1. GTDB lineage: Bacteria > Bacillota > Clostridia > Oscillospirales > Oscillospiraceae > Faecousia. The sequence goes on from CAKTQE010000001.1 coordinate 130,266, forward strand.
AGATGGATGCGCGGTTCTCTATGACCAGCGGGCAGACCGTTATACGGTATACAATCGGAACGAAGTATTTCACCGTGTCCCGCCCTGCTCAACCTATAAGCCATATACTGCCCTGAACGCCCTGGAACTTCAACTGATCACGCCAGAAGAAAATGAGATTTCCTGGGATGGGACAGCAAACAGCATCCAATCCTGGAACCGTGACCATACATTGCGCTCTGCCATGCAGGAATCCGCCAACTGGTATTTCCAGGCTTTGGACCGGATGGCCGGTGCGGCACAGCTGGAACGTTTCTTTCGCCGCATTGGCTATGGCAATTGTCAACTGAGAAGCAATCTGGAAAATCTATGGTATGGCTCCGGTGTAAAAATCTCCGCTATGGAACAGGTGGAGCTTCTAAAAGGACTCTGTTCAAACGGTTTTGGAGCCGAACCTCAGAACATCGTTGCCGTAAAAGAAGCTATTGCCCTGAATGAAAGCGGTTTTTATGGGAAAACAGGCACTGGTCGGCTGGAAGATGCCAATATAGCGGGGTGGTTCATCGGATTTGTGGAATCACCAGAAAATACCCGGTTTATTGCGGTTTATCTGAACAGCCCAGAGGGGGCCGATGGGGCGGCTGCTTACAGAATAGCCCGCCGCATTTTGGATGAGATGTAAATCGTTGTGAGTTAAAGCCGCTGAGGCGGCTTTAACTTATATCTAAAAATCTTACAAATGTAAGGAGTCAATGTATGAAAAAGAAAATACGCATTGAGAGTGCTATCTGTCTAATAATTGCATTTCTGTTAGCGGGCTGTTCACATTTACACTGTTATGACACCCAAATATCCCAGGAAACTACAGAAGCTTCTCTCAATACCGAAACTGATAACCCGGACATATTGCAGGTCCGTATAGAGGAGAATCGAGAAAACGAGCAGGTTTTTACCATCAGCATAGAGGATTATATCGAGCGTTTTAATTCCTTTTACAGAGAAAACAATGATCGTGACTTTTTCTCGCCTGTGTCCCAATGGCAATGCTATCACCGTGATACTGGGATTCATTCTAACCATGAGATGAAATTCTATTATTTTCAGTTCGACGAGAAGGTGCATTCATTACCTACGGTTGCAGTATATGTTCCCACAAATACTGACCGTATACAGGAAATCACAGTCAATTTTGACGAGCATAGTTTTACAGAATCCGGCTTTCAACTGTACAAAGAACTATGCCGTTATACAATGAACGTTTTCTTCCCGGATTTAACGGATGAGGAGCGATCCACGATTTGTTCGGAAATCATTTCTTTGGGAAACCGGGATGTCTTGTCCAATGAGGAGTGGTACGATACCGGGGCTATTCCATGTGTACTTTTTCACAGAGACGGTATCGGGATATATCCCTACTTTGCAGTTGGGGACTGGGATCGTTTCTGTGTGATTCCCGTTACAGAAGATATTCTCTCAAACTTTACTCAGAAAGGAGTCGAAATATATGAAATACCGTAAATTGATGGCATTGGTCTGTATTGTGAGCCTTGGGCTGGCTGCTTGCGGAAAAGATACACTGCCCAATTTCCAGCAAACAGAAATACCCACTGCATCCGTGCAAGAGCGGTTGGAGGTTCGTTGTAAGGAGATTGCCGCCCTCTATCGTCCGCTTTATGAGGCATTGGATGGAACGGCACCAACGCAAAGTGACATTGACACAATGGAAGAACTGCTGATCCGTAAAGGGCTGGATGTGATCGACACAAACGGGATTTATCCCAGCTACCTGGTCACCCCAGAACATTTTCACAGCTTTTGGAATGCTGTCCAGAATCAAAAGCAGGCGGAGCAGGAGGTCATAATGATTGCGGCATCCGGAGTCCTTGTATATAGGCTGTTCACCTACGATGGGACTGTAGGCTTTTTGTACAGCATGACCTATCCTTTAGATGGAGAGAGCGAACCATCATATGAATGCCACAGTATCAAAGACTGGGATTTGACGGAAAAAGAGAACTTTTTCTACCGTGTTCTTCCGGCAAATGACAAACATTACCCAGACTTTTCCCGGATTCGTCTTGCTCCACCGAATCATGAATTATATGATATGACGATGCACTATATTTTTCCCATAGGCTATATCGCAGCCAATGTGTTTTTGATTGATTGGTCAGAGGAAAACTGGGAGAATCTCAGCTTCAATGACCAGTTTGAATACCTGTATCTTACCCGTTTTGGAAAACAGTTCAATGGTGACGGATATCCTATGCTGAAAAACCAATACGGCTATGCAATCCCTGGGGAAGAATTTGAAACCGTGGTCTTGCCATATTACAATATCGACTTAGATACATTCCGTGAGCTGGCACAATATGACTCGGACGGTGATTACTACCCGTGGAGGCCGTTGGAAACAAACGACTTTGCGTTTATATGGTACTACAACATTGAGCCAGAGGTAACAGCATACTCTGAAAATGCCGATGGGACACTGACTTTGACTGTTGAAGCCCTTTCCACAGATCTGAAAACGGATTGTTTATTTGCCCATGAAGTAACCGTTCGCCCTTTGGAGAATGGAGAATTTCAATATATTGGAAACCGGGTTACTTTTCAAACAGAGTATGGACTTCCCTGTACGGTCCCCCGACGAATGTGGGAATTTAAAGAAAGCTCTGATGAAATCGGCAAGAACCGGCCCAGTTGCTCTGCCGATGATGATTCATCAGGCACTGCGTAAAGTCACAGCAGTGCCTTGGAAGGCTACGGCAACGATAACCCCGGTGCCAATGTTCATGTGCGGCAAAGTATCGCACATGAATTTGATTGACGGCAGCCCCTATTCCGAAAAATGAAAGTTAAAAATATTTCACTTTCCCTATTGACATGCGCAAGTAGGAGTGATATATTTATAACATCGCAAGTGCGAAATATATAACACAGGGGAAAGAAATATGAATAAAAAAGTATCTTTAAGAGAAATTGTTGGAACAAAAATAATCTACGCAATCATTCTTGTATCTTACTACTGGATGTGGGCAAGAACAGATTGGAAAGACTGGTATCCAACTTTACAGCATGTACTTGGCTGTTTTCTTGTTGCTTTTTTTGCATTTCAGCAAATGAGAATTAAGAAATACAAAAAGGAAGGTGTTGATGAAATGGCAGAGCGAAACTTAAAACGGTGTGACTCCTTTTGTTTGAAGATTTTTGTTGCTGTTATGGTTGTAGTTGCTTGGGGCTGTGCTATTCTTGGTCATGTTAATGCTATCAATATGGGAATGATTGGATGGATTATTGTTTTGTCTATTTTGATTTTATCTATCATTCGGACATTGATGTTTGTGATTATAGACAGCAAGGGGGTATGATATGGCTCTTGTTACAAAAATCAAAGAATATCGTGAGCGGGCAGGATATAAACAAAGCGAACTGGCAGAGCTTGTTAGTGCGAGACGAGAAACAATCGTTCACCTTGAAAATGGCAAATATAATCCGTCCCTTAAATTGGCTATGGATATTGCAAAAGTATTCCATGTGACTGTTGAGGACTTGTTTGAATTTGTTGATGAAGAAAAATGAGCAGACCCGCGGTTGAAAGTCGGGGCCTATCGGCAAGGGAACAGCTGGATATTCACCCAGGACAACGGCACCATGATGAGCTAACACATGCCGGAAAACGCAAGGTGATTGAAAAACGATCTGTATCTTTCTCCATCTGACACGCTCCGTTCATTTTCTGCATCATCATTTCGATGTTGGCCAATCCGATGTGGGTACTGTCCTCGTCAGATATTTTACGGATGATTTTGTTTTGAACCGTAATGCAGAAATCATTCTGCTCAGAAGCAATTCTGATCAGTACCCGATGGCCTTTGCTGGCATATTTCATCAGGTTGGAAGAGATGTTGTCCATGGTACGTTTAATGTACGGCGAATAGACGGAAATACGAATGTCTGTCCAATCTAGTTCAACATGATATTTAAATTACAGCGAAAACAGTATTGCTTCTGATTGATTTTGCCGTTATCGTTACTGGCCTTGCTGTCGTGTTTCTATTTCTATGGGTGCTGAATAAATCGTAAAATCGCAGTACCCCGCTGTTTTTTTACAGCCGCAGTCCCTTTATGTCCTTGATGCGGGACAGGATCATATTACAGCTACAGCTGGTCACACCCGGCAAGGTGTCTATAACCCCATGCAGAAAGACCTCCATTTCTTCGGCGGAGGCGGCGACGGCGTGAACGTGCAGCTTGTCCTTTCCCGTCACACGGTAGATCTGGGTGACGGTATCGTTCTGACGCAGGATCTCCGTGACCTCGGCCAGACACCCCGGCGTTGTTTCGATTTCAAAATAGCAGGAAACCGCCCCGCTGATCTTCTGGGGGTTGATCACGGTGGTGTATTCCTCAATGATCCCCTTCTGCTCCAGAGCCTGTATTCTGGCTTTTACTGCGACTCTTGAAATGCCGACTTTTTCGCCAATGTCAGAATAGGAGATGCGGGCATTTTTAATCAGCAGCTCCACGATCATCTGATCCAATTTATCCAGTCCATTTAAGTACATACCGTTTCCTCCGTAAGTCAGCGTTCCCACTGATGATACCACCGCTCCTTCGAAAAGTAAATACTCTATTGACAGTGGGGGCGAAAAGCACTACAATACTTACAAAACGTAGTTTTAAACTTACGATACGGAGGCGCGCCATGAACCGTGATTTGACGAAGGGGCCTGTTACCAGGTCCATGCTCCTGTTTGCCATCCCCATGATCCTGGGGGATCTGCTGCAGCAGTGCTATAACATTGCCGACACGCTGATCGTGGGGCAATTCCTGGGCCGGAACGCCCTTGCGGCAGTGGGCTCTGCCTTTACGCTGATGACCTTCCTGACCTCCATTATCCTTGGCCTGTGTATGGGCAGCGGGGCACTGTTCTCCATGCGCTTTGGCCAGCGGGATGAGAAGGCCCTTTGCGAGAATCTCTGCGCATCCTTTTTCTTTATTGCCTTTGTGACCCTGCTTCTAAACATCCTGTCCTATGCCTGCCTGGATGGGCTGCGGGTATTTCTCCGGGTCCCTGCCGAGGTCTGGGGGGATATGGGTGGATACCTGTTTGTGATTTTCATGGGCATTCCCGCTGTTTTTCTGTACAATTACTTTGCTTCTTTCCTGCGGGCCATCGGCAATTCCGTGATTCCCCTGGCCTTTTTGGCTATTTCCGCTCTGCTGAATATTGTCCTGGATCTCTGGTTTGTGATCGGGCTGGATCGGGGCGTTGCCGGAGCCGCAGAGGCAACGGTGATCGCCCAGTACCTTTCGGGCATCGGCATTGCCGCCTACACGCTTATGCGTTTCCCTCAGGCGCACTCCGTGTGGAAGGTCCGCCTCCTGCGGCGAGACCGCATCCGTGAGATTGTCTCCTTCTCCACACTGACCTGTGTGCAGCAATCGGTTATGAACCTCGGTATCCTTATGGTCCAGGGCCTTGTCAACAGCTTCGGTTCCGTGGTGATGGCAGCCTTTGCCGCCGCTGTGAAAATCGACGCCTTTGCCTATATGCCGGTGCAGGACTTCGGCAACGCCTTTTCCACGTACATCGCCCAGAACTATGGGGCGAAAGAGCGGGGGCGCATCCGTGCCGGGCTAAAAAATGCTGTGTGCATTTCTATGGCCTTCTGCATCGTCATATCTGCGCTGGTTTTCGCATTTGCCAGACCCCTTATGGCACTGTTTGTGGATGCCGGAGAAGCAGAGGTCATTCTGGAAGGTGTGCGGTATCTCCGCATTGAGGGGGCGTTTTACTGCGGCATCGGATGCCTGTTCCTGCTCTATGGACTCTACCGTGCCTTGGGAAAGCCGGGCATGAGCGTCGTCCTGACCGTCATCTCCCTGGGGACCCGTGTCGCCCTGGCCTATCTGCTGTCCGCAATCCCCACTGTGGGCGTCACCGGCATCTGGTGGTCGGTTCCGATTGGCTGGGGCCTGGCGGATCTGGTCGGTTTTCTCTATTACAAGACCAAAAAGAAAGAGCTGCTTGAGCTGTAGCATGGGGGAGCGTCTGGATACCTACAGCCGGGAAAGCGTAAAAGTAGAGCTTTTCGACCTTGTGTACAAACGGAGACAGTATAACATCCCATGCGCCGCCCTCCACATGAACATATCAGAGGGAACGGCCTGTATTTGGGCAAAAGAGTTCATGTATACCATAGCGGAATATATGGGCTTTCTGTAGTATAGCACTGTCACCAGCTGCACCCCCGGGCCATAAAGTCCGAGGGTGCTTTTTCTACCTGCAAGGCCCATCTTGTGGCGTGCCTATGGGCAGGATCACCGCCGGAAACCGGCAAGCACCGGCACAATCCACCAGCGGCAGGGCGGGCCGGTGCTGCGCTATCCATGGTTTTCAATATTAAGTTTTCTTAGGTTTTTCAATATTGAGTTTTGCTAAGTTCTGGCTGCTTTCTCCGATTTCCAATTTCAGGCTTTTCAAGTTTTTCGCCCATTTCCTTTTTGAAAAACTGGAAAAAGCATCTCCCGCATTCCCTGACAGAATGTCGCCGGGACACTTATACCTATGTACGCAAAAAGCGGGCCACCGAAGTGACCCGCCAGTGCTCCGAGAATTGGGTAGGGCGACACTCCCACATCTCCTAACAAGGGCCACGGCTGCCCGTTCCGTCCTCTAATTCTCATTGCTGTCTAGATATGCCCGCAGCTCTTTCAGCCACCCGGGAACAAGGCTTCCCACCGTCCGCAGTTCTCCGTTTCGGTATTCGGCCACCAGAACAAAGCCGTTGTCATTGTCGTAGAACTCCGCTTCATCACAGTAGGGCAGCACCTTTGCCACAGCCTCCCAGCGGCCTGCAAAGCGGCACTCTACATCCTGGGTGGGAATATCATGCCCGCCACGGCGCACCCGGTTTGCAATACGGGAAATACTTTCCTCTGCACTGTCCAGGCCGATATAGTACAGCCGTACCCGATACCCCTTTTCTACTACTTCTCTGGCTGTGGCCTCTGTACGCCGCCCTGACAGGGTGGTTTCCTGGGTGAAAGAAACGCCCTTGGCGATGCACTCATTGATTTTCTTCAAGGCAGCCTTGCCGCCTGCAAGGGCATTCCCGCCCAGTTCGGCGGTAATTTTGCCCACATCTATGATGATTCCCAAATCGGTGCAGCACTCTTTCAGAACGCCCGTGAAACTGGACTTACCAACGCCATTCACGCCACCGATAATCGTATAGGTTCTCATGCCTGAGCTGCCTTCATTGGGGACTCAATACCCTGAATTGCATTGGTGTAGAGATAATCCTTAAGTTCTTCTTTCTCCCCTGTTTCGTAGTAATGGAGCAGCAGAGTATTGAACCGCTCCATGTGCTTATCGGTAATGGTCATCAGTCCGGCCCCGGCAGAAACCAGAATTTTGTTTGCAAGGGTCATACTGGTTCTCTTGTTTCCCTCCCAGAAGAACTGGCCCCGTGTACCCCAGGTAAAGGCTTCCAGTGCCTTTTCTGTGGCGGTAGCATCTGCGGTCAGGATTGCTACAAATTCCGCCCTTACTTGCTCCTCCGCAGGGACGGGAGAAATATAGTCTGTTCCAGAAATGCCAACCGTCCCGTTGCGGAGTTTGCCCCACTCCAACGCCTCATTTCTGGCAATGAGTTCATTCAGCTCGCACCAATACCCAAAAGTCAAAGGCTCGTCCATGGTTGCCAGCAGAAACCGCCAGGCATCCCGCATATTGAGAACCGCCTGAATATCGTCCAACTGAACGCTGGGAACATTGACCCCCTGCAAAATGGTCTTTGTCTGAGGAAAGGTAATATTTCGATTCTCCATCCGCATACCGCAATAAACATTTTCGTCCCATTTCTTTTTTGCCAAAAACAGGCTCTGTTCCGGGGTCATGTGGAACCGGTCTGCATAGTGCTTCATTTTACTGCCTCCTCTGTAGCGGGTGTATCCTGCCCCATCACCGAATCAATACCCAGATTAAGGAAAAACCGCCACTTTACCGTTAAAAGTGGCGGTTTTCCTGGAGCTAGTGACCTGACTCGAACAGGCGACCTTCTCATTACGAGCGCAGGCTAAAGCATTTGGTTTTGTCTCGTAACATGCGAAAAGTTCTGGTATTGCAAGCACTTTTTCGTCTCCAAGGTTTTGTGTCATCCCGTCTTATGGGGTATCTTTAGGCCATTTTTGAGAAAAAATAACGCCAAATTAACGCCAAGTTTCCGTCAAGTGCTGTTTCCGAAAAAGTTTCCGGTACTGACAGGCTTGACATCCCCAACTTTTAAGGGTAGATTCGAGCTTGATTTTCTCAAGTTCAAAAAACGGCAATTCCGAACTTTTACGGAATCTTTTAAGATAATCCCATATTCGTTGCTTCTGAATAATCCGTTGCCTTCTCTATAAATACAACAGCAGTTTTTCTTTTTTTGATTATACCCTCTGTCACAGTTAATTTCAAGATGAATTTAGCACCCGGTTGGGTGCTTTTTTCATATACACTCTTATGAAAGGAGCCACGCATTATCCCTCGCAAATCCCCTGAATCGATAGGCAGCATCTACAGCATTCCCATCGACCAACTCCATCCCCACCCGGACAATCCCTTCGGTATCCGGGACGACCCTTCCATGCTGGAACTCATTGAAAGCGTGAAAAAACACGGTGTAATGGTTCCCGCTATCGCCAGACCGAAGCCGGATGGCGGTTATGAACTGGTTGCCGGTCATCGCCGTCAGAGAGCCAGTCAGCTTGCCGGTTTGGATTCCATGCCGGTGATCGTGATGAATCTCGATGACAACGACACCATCATCCAGCTCGTTGACAGCAACATCCAGCGCGAAAACATTCTTCCCTCAGAACGTGCAAAAGCCTATAAACTCCGCATGGAAGCCATCAAAAAGAAGGCCGGAAGACCCCAAAAGGAGGAAAATCAAAATTCGCCGAAAATTTCGGCGAATTTCCGAAGTGATGATTCCATCGGAGGATTGGCTGGTGTCAGCGGCGATACGATTCGCAATTATATCTCCCTGACAAATCTGATCCCCGAACTCATGGAAATGGTGGATGAAAAGAAAATCGCACTCAGCCCTGCCTATCAGATCGCCGCACTCCCCCAGGAAAGTCAGGATCTGCTCCTTGATACCATCGAAAGTGAGCAGGCAACGCCCTCTTTATCCCAAGCACAGCGTATTCGTAAGCTGAGCCAAAGCGGGAAGCTCGACGAGGATTCCATGCTCCAGATTATGATGGAGCAGAAAAAGCCGGAACGGAATGACATTACCCTGTCCGGCGAGAAGCTTCGCAAGTATTTCCCACGCTCCTACTCCCCACAAAGAATCGAAGAAACCATCTTCAAGCTGTTGGATGCCTGGATGCGCAAGCGCCAGCGTGACAACAGCAGATGACAATTTCATATTCTCCCAGCCTGACAAGCCCCCTTGTCAGGCTTTTTTCATTTCCAAGCAAAGGAGCCAATACCCTGCATTGTATATCCGAAACTACACCTATTCTGCCGAGGATGTGGATTGCAAGTTCTGCACAGAAGTTGTCGGACGCAAAGGATGCCGTCAGGAGATCTGCCCCTATTATGCGGAGCGGATTGAAGCCGGTGTCATTTCCTACGCAGAAGCAGTCCTTTCGCTGATTTCATCCACAAGCAGTATCCGAAACCGTCTGCCCGGATTGATTCACAGTTTTCCCGGCTCCCTCTGGGCAGATGAAAAGCACAAAACCAGAATGGAGGTCTTTAATAACCGTCTGGGCTACCTCAAAAGCAGAAACACTCCCAGCTATTACGCAGTCCTGTACCTTCTGACCTCCAACGATGCCCTGTATCGGCGGACAGCCAACTGTTTTTACCACGGCGGCATTGACTTTTCCTATGCCGTTCTTCGCGGCATTTCTCCGCACAACTACGCCCTGTTCTGTGCCGCTAAGGGGCTGCGCCATGCCAGAGGCGTAACAGAATCAGAGCTTGCCGATCCTATGACAATCGATGCTGAAGCGTTCCGATTGATTATGAACGCCCTGCTGATTGCCAAGTACGGAACCGCCGCATTCAATTTGAAAGGAGGCATTTCCCATGAGCCGTGATTTTGGCGTTACTGATGGTCATTCCCTCTATTCCCTCCATCGTTACCGCAGCGATGTACGCCACATGGTCATTTTCGATGATCTGGTGGAAAAAGAGCATCACCGGGTTCGGCTCTATGTTTCGGCCTCGGTTTACGAAATGATCCGTCAGGCTGAAACCAACGGGCTGCTTCGGATCGTTCACCACGAAGAAATCGTGGAGGGCTGTTCCGAGCCGGATTCCCACCGGCGCAGAAAGCACAAACACAAATAATCATTGACAGGAGGTTTTTTCCATGAACAAAATTGAAAAGCTGCACGAAAGTATCCGCACCCTCTTTCGCACGGAGGGCGAGAAATTCTGCTACACCCCCGGTGAGATTGAACGGCTGGTATGCAGCCTGAATTATAAGCGGCTGTACAGTGTCTTGTGCGACACAGCGGAGCCTGTCTATGTCTGCTGCGCCGGGGGCGGTATCTGCGATTCCCACCAGTATCACAGCACCAAGCTGTTCCCGGCAAACGCAACGCTGCTTTGGAGTGATGAGGGTGATCCGCTGGGCGACGATACTATCTCCACTTCCTACTCCAACGAACTTTGGCTGCTGGAGGACATGACCATCGCTGCCGTCTCCTGCTTCCGTGTCCTCCATTCCGCTGCCAGCTATATCACCGAGTACCGGGAATACAAAGGTGACGAATGGCCTGCCCACCTGGTTCCTGTGAACATTCTGGAGCTGTGGCAGGCTCTGATCGATAAGTACCAGGACTGCGGCGATGAAGAACTTGACGCTGCGCTGAAGGCGATTATCTACGAGCCTTAATACATCAGCACCGACTCATTATCAAAATTTAATAAGATTGGAGCGCAGAACGCTTAGAAAAACGCTTTGCATGGGAGGGCATGGACATAAGTTCATGCCCTCCGTGCATTTTGGAGGTAAATCAAATGGCTGTATTTCGCATTGAAAAGAACAAAAATTATACGGTGATGGCAAACTATCACCTTCGGGATATATCTCTTTCGCTCAAAGCCAAGGGGCTGCTGTCGCTGATGCTCTCCCTGCCGGAGGGCTGGGACTATACCACCAAGGGGCTTGCCTGCATCTGCAAGGACGGTGTGGACAGCATCTGTTCCACGGTCAAAGAGCTGGAAAAAGCCGGATATGTCCAGCGTAGACGGCTCAGAAACGAGCTAGGGCATCTCACAGAGATCGAGTACACGATTCTGGAAAAGCCTATCCACACAGCATCTTCGGAGGAATCCGCGCTGCCCGACAGTTCTGCAAAAGCCGGGACCCCACCTAAACGGGAAAAGCCAGTTTTGGATTATCCTGTTTTGGACAATCCTGAACTGGCTTTTCCAGAACAGGAGGAACCTGAACAGGAAAATCCCGCCCAATTAAATATACAAGAATCAATTACAGAAAAATTAAATACTGATCTATCAAGTAAAGATTCATTCTTTCCTTCTACAGAAGCCGTTCCGGTAAATAGACAGGTTCCGCTGACAGACGGAAGGACAGAAAGAGAAAGGATCAGAGAGCAGATTGAGTATAAAATTATGCGGGATCGGTATGGTCAGGAGCAGATTGATGAGCTTGTGGAAATCATGCTGGAGGTTGCCATGAATCGCAGTCCTACGATTCGCATTGGCAGAGAAGCGGAATACGCCACTGCCTATGTTCAGGATCGGTTCTCCAGAATTACATCCATGCACATTGAGCGTGTCTGCGATGGCATCCGGGATAATCACACTCAGGTGCGAAATACCAAAGCCTACCTTCTAGCGGCACTGTTCAATGCCGTTTCCACCCTGGACAGCTACTACACCATGCAGGCAAACAGCGATTTTGGCAGCTCTTTTTGAGCTGCTTTTTTCATATCTGGATACCAGCGCAAGGAGCAAACACAATGTCAAAAAGTAAAACCATTGCCAAGCGGATGGAGGAAGCACGGATTCAGGCCGGTGCCCAGAATTACAAGGGGCATGACTACATGGACTTGGCCCGGTTTGATACAAACACCCGGCACATGATCATCTTCCATGTCCTGACCCATGATTCCCCAGTGGGTGACAAAGGCGACAGGATGCGCCTGTTCCTCTCCGACAAGGGCTATCAGAAAGCATTGGAGAATGAAAAGCACGGGAACATCCAGATTATTTCCCATGCAAAGGTCGTTCGAGGAAATCCGATTTACGACCACAAAGACCAGCTTCGGTAAAGGAGGTTCTATGAATCTGAAAATTCTGCTGCACCGGCTGGTGGTTCCGCCCTAGCAGGGATTGTCTTCTCCCTGCAAATCCACAGAAAGGAGCGTGATTTTCCATGCAGGAAGAAGTGGAACAGAGGGTCGTCACCCTCATCGTCAACTGCACCAAGCTGACAGAGCAGGAGCTGAGAAAAGCACTGGGGAAACTGCTTACGCACCTGAAAACCCAGCACCAAACCAAGCAGCCCCACGGCAAGATGACCGTCAAAAAGCTCGCCGCCCAGAATCGAGGCTTGCAGAGCGTGGAGGTCACAGACCAAAATATCGGCTCTTTCAACCGTATTGCCAGAAAGTACGGCATTGATTTTGCCCCTTTCAAGGCAAAGGGACAGGATCGCTACCTGATTTTCTTCAAAAGTCAGGATGCCGATGCCATGACCGCCGCTTTCAAGGAGTACACAGAACAAATTGTGAATAAGAAATCCCGCCCCTCTATCCTTGCCAAGCTGGAACAGTTCAAGGCGCTGATTCAGTCCGCCGTGGTGGATCGGACAAAGAAAAAGGAGCTGGAACGGTGAAACAGGTAAACTGGAAGAAAGCACTTCTGCCAAATCTGCCCTATGTATTCATTGCGTTGCTCTGCACAAAGCTGGGGCAGGCCGCACGGCTGGCAACTGGTGCTGATTTTGCTGGAAAATTCCTGCATTTTCTGGAAGGGCTGTCAGATGCCTTTTCGGTTCCGCTGCCCAGCTTCCACCCAGTAGATCTTTGCGTCGGCATTGCCATCGCTGCAGCCATGCGGCTGGGTGTCTATGTGAAGGGCAAAAATGCCAAGAAGTTCCGGCACAACCAGGAGTACGGTTCTGCCCGGTGGGGAACCGCCGCCGACATTGTCCCTTACGTTGATCCGGCTTTTGAGAATAACATCATTCTCACCCAGACGGAAAGCCTGACCATGAACAACCGTCCCGCCGATCCCCGTACCGCACGGAACAAAAACGTGCTGATTATCGGCGGTTCCGGCTCCGGTAAGACGAGGTTTTGGTTGAAGCCCAATTTGATGCAATGTACGTCCAAGAAGTACCCCGTCAGCTTTGTTGTTACCGATCCCAAGGGCAGCATCGTTACCGAGTGCGGAAAAATGCTTCTGCATTTTGGCTACCGGCTGAAAATTCTGAACACCATCAACTTCAAAAAGTCCATGCACTATAACCCCTTCGCTTACATCCACAGCGAAAAGGATATTTTGAAGCTGGTGACAACGCTGATCGCCAACACCAAGGGCGAGGGCAAAGCCGGGGACGACTTCTGGGTCAAGGCAGAAACCCTGCTGTACACTGCGCTCATCGGCTACATCCATTATGAAGCCCCGGAGGAGGAACAGAATCTTTCTACGCTGGTGGAGATGGTAAACACCATGGAGGTTCGGGAGGATGACGAGGAATTTCAGAATCAGGTGGATTTGATGTTTGAAGACCTGGCCAAGGAGAAACCGGAACACTTTGCCGTCCGGCAGTACAAGAAGTACAAGCTGGCGGCAGGTGATATATGCTCTAAGTGACTTCTTAATCATGATTTTTGTCATGGTTAGTGAAGCAATCGCTTAGAGCATTTTTGTTTCAGGAGGTACAGCTATGAGAAACGAAAAAATCACCCCACTGTACGAGCGCCTGAGCCGAGACGACGAGTTACAGGGTGAGAGCAACTCCATAAGCCATCAAAAGCAGATGTTAGAGGAGTTTGCCCGCCGGAATGGGCTGCCCAACCCTACGCACTTTACCGATGATGGTATCTCAGGCACCCGTTTTGACCGCCCCGGATTTTTGGCGATGATGGAGGAAGTGGAGGCAGGGCGTGTAGAGGCAATCGTCATCAAGGACATGAGCCGGTTAGGACGCGACTATCTGAAGGTCGGTCAAGTTATGGAGGTTTTGCGGCAGCGAGGCGTTCGTCTGATTGCCATCAACGACGGTGTGGACAGTCTGAAAGGCGATGACGATTTTACCCCGTTCCGCAACATTATGAATGAATTTTACGCCCGTGATACCAGCCGGAAAATCCGCTCTGTGTTTAAGTCAAAAGGCATGAGCGGCAAGCACCTGACCGGCACTGTGATTTACGGCTACTTATGGGACGAAAAACGGGCGCATTGGCTGGTAGATGAGGAAGCTGCCGAAGTGGTACGCCGTATCTTCTCACTCACGCTGGAGGGATATGGGCCTTACCAGATCGCCAGCAAGTTGTCCGCAGACCGGATTGAAATTCCTGTCGTACACCTTGCCCGCTTCAACGAGGGTGTGAACCGTTCAAAGCCGGTCAAAGACCCATATGGATGGGGATCATCTACCATCGTGAACATTTTGAAAAAACGAGAGTATTTAGGGCATACCATCAATTTCAAGACCCGCAAGCACTTTAAGGACAAGAAAAGCCACTATGTTTCTGAGGACGAATGGACGATCTTTGAGAATACCCATGAAGCCATTATCGACCAGCAGACCTTTGATTTGGCGCAGAAAATCCGCAGCAATGTACGGCGTTATCCAAACGGCTGGGGCGAAGCGGCTCCCCTCACAGGCTTGCTCTATTGTGCCGATTGCGGCGGCAAGATGTATGTCCACCGCACCAACAATGGCAAGCGGGTTTCTCAATATACCTGTTCCAATTATACCAAAGTTCCGTGTGGGACACTATGCCCTACACAACACCGTATCAATGAGAGTGCTGTCCTGACATTGGTTTCCGACACGCTCCGGGCTATCGCTGAATATTCCAGAAATGACCGGACGGAATTTATTCACACTGTTCAGGAGACGCAGGTTGCTCAACAGAGTGCCGATATATCGAAAAAGCGCAGGCGTCTGGCTGCTGCCCAAAAGAGAGCCGGAGAACTGGAAAAACTGATTTGCAAAATCTATGAGGACAACGCCCTCGGCAAGCTGCCGGATGCACGATATAAGGCGCTTGATGCACAGTATGCCAAAGAGCAGGATGCACTTGAGATTGAAATTGCAGAGCTGGAAAAGGCTGTTACCGGCTATGAGCAGAGCCAGAAATCAGCGGAGAAATTTATAGCCCTGATTGATAAGTACGAAAATTTTGACACGCTGACAAACACCATGCTCAACGAGTTTGTAGAGAAAATCCTTGTCCATGAACGCGCCCGAAAAGGCAGTCAGGACACCACGCAGGAAATTGAAATCTACTTCAATTTTTTAGGACGCTATATCCCACCATCCTTACAGCCGGTTCCTTTAACCCCGGAGGAACAGGAAGAACTGCGGAAGAAGGAGGAACGCAAGGACAGGCTTCACCAGAACTACTTACGCCGCAAGGCAACCGGAAAGCAGAAGGAATGGGAAGAACGCTACAACGCCAAGCGCAAGGTCCAAGTTGAGGCGGCAAAGACCGCAATCCGGGCTGAGGACATGGAGAAAGGCATTTTTACCACCGTCAGCCAGTTACCCAGGCAGGAGCCGCGCAAGGCCACTGTATCGGCCAGTGCCGCAGTTTAAGCGTCACAGTGTAAAGGAGGACGAACATGAACGAATTGACTTACACCCGCTGCGGGGATTACTACATCCCCGACCTGAAGCTGTCCGAGCAGCCGGAGGCCCCCATCGGCAAGTATGGCCGTATGCGGCAACGCTACCTGAAGGAACACCGGCCCGGCCTTTACAGCAGCTTGATTTTGAGCGAAAAGCTGTACCCGCATCTATTGGAGATTGACCGGGCGGCGCGCGAACGGATGGACGCCATGCTGCCCCGCATGATGGAGGCGGCAGGCGTCACAGAGGAATTGAAAGCCCGTGACCCTATGTGCTGGGTGGGGCTAATGAACACGGTGAAAGCGCAGGTGGAGGAAACGATTTTACAAGAATTGATTTGTGTATAAGAATTAGAACAGAGTAGAAGTCGGAGATTTTATTTGATATTAAAAACTCCGGCTTCTATTTGTTTTCCTAAAAATCGCTCCGCCCAAGTATCCTTTTGAAAATGAGAAATGGGCTATTTTCTTGAATTGCTCATATTTGTGTGTTATCATAGGAATGATAAGTTTGGATTAACTATTTGGAGCGATGATAATGGAAAAAGTCAATTTCAATCAAGAATGGTACGGTACACAGGCCAAGGTATTGTTTCAGGATGATATTCGCATAGTCATTGATTATGGCTGCAATGGCCGGGGAATTGTTAAGAATTATAACCTTTTTGACGGAATACAACTATGTTTTCTGGATTTTGAAACGGATGAAGTAATGAAAACTCAAAAGTTCAATCCAGATATTATCCAAATCACACACTGTCAGGCTGGACGCTATGAATGTGAGTTTGCAAATCATACTGTGTCATATCTGCCAGAGGGCTATTTTAGCGTTGCGGCAACAGAGCATTTGCCAGTTTCCTTTTCTTTCCCTTTGGGAAAATATTACGGCGTCAGCCTCGTCATTGACCGTCAGGCGCTTTCAGATGGAATACGCCGGATGATGCAGACAATCCCTATTGACCTTGATAAAATAGGGACAACGCTGGGACTTGAAACACGGTGGTATGTCAGTGATACCCCAGCGCAGTTGAAGCATCTGTTTTCAGAATTATATTCTGCCGCTGAGACGGAGCCAATCGGCTATTTCAAAATTAAGGCTATTGAACTCCTGTACCACATGGATCAGCTAACGCAGATTAACGGGTGCGACTTGAAGTATTTTGATAAGAAACAAATACAGTCTACAAAAGCAATCCGGGAATATCTTGTTTCTCACTTGGACGAAAAAGTGTCTTTGGAGCAGATGGCAAAAGAAGCGCATTTGAACCTCTCTGTATTTCATTTGGTTTTTTCTCATATCTACGGAGACACACCCTATGCGTATCTCAAAAAATACAAAATGAATTTAGCAGCCCAGTGGCTCTCGGAAGATAAAATGAAAATCGGGGATATAGCTTTAGAACTCGGATATAGCAATGCCAGCAAATTTGCTAAAGCGTTTCAATCTGTGTATGGGATGTTACCAAAGGACTATCGAAAAAATAAATAGGAAGAACGGGCTATTTTCTGCATCATCTCAAAGGAATGGAGCGGAAAAAATTGAGGGACTGTGTATAATGGGTTGATGTGGTTAGCTTTATCTAACCACATCAACCCATTTTTAGGAGGTGGTGATTTGTGCTTGTTATAGACACACGAATAAAGTTGTTGTTATTCATTCTTATCAACTTTATGGTGTTCGGCTTGAAGGATTTCATTCTTGGCAGCGTGTGTTTTTTCTTTATCTGTATCCTTTCGTGCCTGATGGGGCAGAAAAAGATTGTATTGAAATACCTTATCTTTTATGTGGTGATTGCGGCCATACAGCAGCTTTGCGCCTTCCTTCCCCAGGCCATCGAAACTATTTTGTCGATCTTCACATTGTTTATTCGGGTGATGATACCCGTGGTACTCTTTGCCTCAACCTTTATCGCTACAACGAAAGTCAGCGAATTGATTGCGGCCATGTACTCGCTAAAAATTCCTCGGAGCATTACCATTACATTCGCTATGGTATTGCGCTTTTTTCCGACTTTCAGTGAGGAGATCCACAATATCTATGACGCGATGAAGTTAAGAGGCATCGCACTTTCGTGGAAAAATGTATTCACGCGCCCTGTGCTCATTCTGGAGGCAATCGCTATCCCCATCGTGATGCGCTCTGCTTCGATTGCAGAAGAATTATCTGCTTCTGCAGTGACACGAGGCATTGATAATCCGGCACAACGAACTTCGTTCATTCAGCTAAAAGTCCATGCTAAAGATTGGATGGTACTGAGCTTCTTTCTTGTTGCCTTCGTTGTGCTGTTTTTCTGCAAATACCAGATATATGGGAGGATATGATGATGATTGATATTGACCATGTATCTTTTCAATATTCCGGAGCTGAACAGGAAAATCTGCAAGATTTCAATTTGCAGATTAAAAAGGGAGAGTGTGTTGTTCTCACTGGCGAATCTGGATGTGGAAAGACTTGTGTGACCAGGTTGATAAATACGCTTATTCCCCACTTTTACGAAGGGGAAATGTCCGGGGCGGTTCTCATTGACGGAGTTGATACCTGCACGATCCAACCGCACGATTTGTCGGACAAGATAGGCTCCGTTTTCCAAAATCCACGCAGTCAGTTTTTTAGTCTGGATACGGACAGCGAGATTGTGTTTGGTATGGAAAATAAGGGTATGCCCTATCAAGTGATGCTGGATCGTTATCAACAGACTATTCGGGAATTACATATTGAAAAGTTAAAGGATCGCAACCTGTTTGACTTGTCCGGCGGGCAAAAGCAGACCATAGCCTTTGCCAGCGTTTACGCATTAAATCCTGATATTTTTGTCTTGGACGAGCCTTCCTCAAACTTGGATCCGGAGGCCATCCAAGAACTACGGCGGCTGCTTTTGCTGATTAAGGCGCAAGGAAAAACGATTGTTGTATCCGAACATCGCCTTTACTTCTTGAATGGGATTGCAGACCGCATTGTCCTTGTGGAACATGGTAAGCTGAAACAATCTTGGTCCGCCCGTGATTTTGCTTTACTCAGTACCGAGCAAATCAAGGCGCTGGGACTTAGAAGCTATACGCCTGCAAGGTTAGAACTTCCAGAAACAATGCCATCTCGAAAGGATACCCCGGCTGTCGAAGTTAAAGATCTTGCGATAGGATATGAGAAAGGGAAACCCGTGGCGCAGCACCTGAATTTTCGTGTCTACCCAGGAGAAATTGTTGGTGTGGTAGGAAAAAATGGCTGTGGGAAATCAACTTTAGCCCGGACCTTATGTGGCTTGCAGAAGGAACTCCGTGGAGAAGTTCTATACCAAAACAGTATGATCCCAAGCAAACGGCGGATCAGGAAAGCATATCTTGTCATGCAGGACCCGGACTATCAACTGTTTACCGATAGCGTTTACCAGGAACTACTGCTGGCATTATCTGACCAGAAGGATAAAGACGAAAAGAGAATAGACGATATTCTGGATGAGCTGAATTTGACGATTTATAAAGAGCGGCATCCAATGTCCCTATCAGGTGGGCAAAAGCAGCGCACTGCTATCGGCGTTGCGGCTCTCCGGGATGCAGAGGTACTTATTTTTGATGAGCCTACAAGCGGCTTGGACTACAAAAACATGGAGAGTGTTGCAGGAATTTTAAGTGCGCTGTCCAAAAGAGGGAAAGCCATCTTGGTGATTTCCCATGACAATGAACTACTGATGAAGATTTGTTCCCGTGTCATTCGCATGGATGAAAAGACTTCATCTTAGTTATATACCAATAATAGAAAGGGGCTATCTATATGAGTGAACAAGCAAAAGCTGTCGGCGTGTCCGACAAAATGAAGGCAAAGGACTATATTACACTGGGCATTTTTACGGTTCTGTTCTTTGCCGTAGTAATGGTGTGCATCTTTGCCTCCGCAGCTACCGTGGTGACCTTTGCGTTTGGGAGCGCCATTGCTGCAATTCCTGGAGGCATTATCTATATGCTGATGCGCGCTAAAGTGCCAAAGGCCGGGAGCGTTCTCTTGAGCGGTGTGGTGATCGGCCTGATTGAGTTTCTGATTGGCGCAGGATGGGCGGTTGCTGTCGGTTTTATTGCCGGTGCCATAATTGCGGAGCTTCTGGCCCGTATCGGCCACTACAAGAGCTTCTGGCTGAATACCATTGGCTATTCCGCCTATATGATGTTCTTTGCGCTGGGAACCTATCTCCCTATGGTCATTATGACCGGCTATGTGGATGATATGTCCACCTCTAACGGTGTGAGTGCTGAGTATCTGGCAGAGTTACATAGCTTTATGAATGGAACAATGGTAGTCATTATCGCCGTTGTGACTTTCGTTGCAGGCATCATCGGCGCTTTGATTGCAAAAGGTGTGTTCAAAAAGCACTTCCAGAAGGCAGGCATTGTCTAAGGGCGATATAGTTGCGACTAACTCTCTGGTATCTTTGGGCTATTTTGGACAGTGGAACAGAGTTATGGAGTAGCAGGCAATTCCAAAGGTTGATAAAATGAGTGGTGAGGTTAGAAACTGCTAACCTCACCATTTTCAATTTTAAGGAGGGTTCATGCTATGTCAAACGCAAAGTCGAAACAAGCAAAACCAAAGACGGGTTTGGCGCGATGCATGGAATTGGCTTCTGACAGAAAGGGCCTTGTGTTCTTAGCTGCGGTTCTTTCGTCACTGGCGGCCATTGCTTCGTTCATCCCGTACATAGCGGTCTATTTTATGATCCGCTCGATTATCGGGGTTTTCCCGAACCTTGACCAGTTGGATATGGGGATGGTCATGAATTACGGCTGGCTGGCGCTCGCCGGGATCGTGGCGAATATCCTGCTGTACTTCCTGGCTATTTTCAGTTCACACATGGCAGCGTTCGGAACGCTGTACGAGTTGAAGGTTCTCTTTGCAGACCATATTACTAAAATTCCACTTGGGTATCACCTGACGATTGGCAGCGGACGTCTGCGGAAAATCATGGATGAAAACATTGAAAGCGTAGAGGGCTTTATTGCTCACCAGTTCCCGGATTTTGTCGCTTCTATTACAGCTCCCATTGTCATGGTCATCATCCTACTGGCCGTTGACTGGCGGTTCGGTCTTGCCTCTCTGGTCGGTATCATTCTGGCGTTTGTTGCGGAGTTCATTGGCTTTGGCAGCGGCGAGATGAAAGAGAATATGGGTAAGTACCAAAAAGCCCTGGAAGAAATGAACAACGCTTCTGTGGAGTATGTTCGTGGAATGTCGGTTGTAAAGGCGTTTAACCAGACCGCATCCTCTTTCAAAAAACTCAAAGAAGCAATTACCGGATATACAGAGTGGGTCCTGAAATTTTCCCTGGGCTGGCAGAACTGTATGCCCGCTTTCACCACAATCATCAATAATGTTTATCTGATCCTTGTACCTGTCGGAATTTTAATCGGCTCCAGGTCGGATGATTTTGCTGGGTTTGCCATGACCTTCATTTTCTATTTGCTCTTTGTGCCCGCAATTTCCGGTGTACTGAACAAAATCATGTATATCTCCGAATCGTTCATGCAGATTGATGGGAATGTGGCTCGGATGGATGAAATTCTGAACATCCCTGAAATGCCGGAAACATCTCATCCTAAGAAACCTGTTGGGGATGATGTTGCTTTCAAGGATGTCAGTTTTTCCTACACGGGAGACATACACGAAAAGGCGCTGGAGGATGTTTCCTTTGTTGCGAAGCAGGGACAGATCACAGCTATTGTCGGCCCGTCCGGCGGCGGCAAGAGTACGATTGCCAATCTGATTTCTCGGTTTTGGGACGTATCTTCCGGCAGCATTACCATCGGCGGCGTAGATGTGCGCGATATGGCGGAGGATGACCTGATGCGCCATGTCAGCTTTGTGTTCCAGGATATTTTCCTGTTCAAGCAGAGCATCTTGGATAATATCCGTATGGGCAATCCTTCGGCCAGTGAGGAACAAGTGATTGCGGCGGCGAAAGCGGCGCAGTGCCACGAGTTCATCTCCAAACTGCCCAACGGATATCATACGGTGGTCGGCTCCAAAGGCATCCATCTCTCTGGCGGCGAGCGCCAGCGAATTGCCATTGCGAGGGCCATTATCAAGGACTCGCCCATCATCGTGCTGGATGAGGCAACGGCGTTCAGCGACCCGGAGAATGAATACCTGATCCAGAAAGCTTTTGAAAAGCTGATGCAGGGTAAGACAGTTATCATCATCGCACACCGCCTCTCCACGATCCGCAATGCAGATAAGATTATTGTCATGGAGAAAGGGCACCTGATCGAAGAAGGAAAACATGACGAGCTGGTGGACGCAGGCGGACGCTATGCGCAAATGTGGAACCACTATACAGAAGCGATTGGCTGGAAAATCAGCGGAAAGGCGGTGTAACTATGAGCAGATTACAAAAAGCTCTCTTTTTATCAGACAAAGGTTACGCAGATCTGAAAAAAGCAATCTTCGCCTGCACATTGACGAACTTGGCTATGCTTCTTCCGTTCTGTGTAACTGTTATGATTTTCAGTGAAATTCTGACTCCATTTGTCAATGGCGGCTCCATTCAGTGGAACCATATCTGGATGCTGTGGGGCGCGGGTATTGTTTCGGCCATTCTGGTATTTCTGGCTGCCAAAAACGATTACCGCAAAACCTATATTGCCTCATATAAAGAGTCGAACACGACCCGGCTTCGGATTGCGGAGCATCTGCGGAAACTTCCGATGAATTTCTTTAACACCAAGGACCTTTCTGAACTGACCACAAATATGATGGCAGATTGCAGCAGCATGGAATCCCTGCTCAGCAGCACGATCCCTCCGCTGATTGCAAACGGCATCACGGTGACCCTGACCTGCATCCTGCTGGCCTTCTTTGACTGGCGGCTTGCTTTGTGCGTATTTATCACGGTTCCGATTGCCTTCCTCATTATCTGGCTCAGCCGGAACCATCAAAAGAAGCTGTTTGAAAAACAGGTTGACGCAAAGCTGGCTGCTTCTGACCAGGTACAGGAATACTTGGAAGGCATGAAGATCATCAAGTCCTGCGGGCTGTCCGGTTCTCATTTCAGCGCGCTGGATAAAGCTCTGTTAGCAATGAAAAAAATCGCCATCAAAGTGGAGATGGCTGTCGGCGTGTTCATGTCCAGTGCAAGTATGATTTTGCAGGCTGGCATCGGTATCACGATTTTTGTTGGCGCTATTCTTCTAACACAAGGACAGATTGAGCTTCTTCCTCTGCTTATGTTCCTGCTGATGGTCACACGGATTTATGGACCGATCCTGGCGATCCTGGCGAACCTGTCCTCACTGCTGAATTTGAATGTGGTCACAAGTCGTATGCGTACCCTGCTCACTACCCCTGCGATGGACGGTGAAGGAAAAACGGTCCCGAACTGCGATATTGAGCTTTCCCATGTGACCTTTGCCTACAATCAGGAAGATGTCATCAAAGATGTTTCTTGTAAAATTCCCCAGGGGAGCGTGACTGCCCTTGTTGGCCCGTCTGGCTCCGGTAAAAGCACGATTTCCAAACTGATTGCCCGGTTTTGGGATGTTCAGCAGGGAAAGATCACCGTGGGCGGAAAAGACATTAAGAGTATGGAGCCGGAAAGTCTCATGTCTTATATGTCCTTCGTGTTCCAGGATGTGACCCTGTTCAATGATACGGTTATGAACAATATCCGTCTTGGCAATCCAAACGCAACGGACGATCAAGTAATTGCTGCGGCCAAAGCCGCCTATTGTGATGAATTTGTCCGGGAAATGCCGGACGGGTATCAGACGGTCCTCGGTGAGAACGGCAGCACTCTTTCCGGCGGTGAGCGCCAGCGTATTTCCATCGCCCGCGCATTGCTGAAAAATGCGCCCATTATTCTTCTGGACGAGGCAACCGCATCCCTTGACCCGGAAAATGAAGTCCTGGTTCAAAAGGCGATTGCCAAACTGGTGGAGGGTAAGACGGTCATTATGATTGCTCACCGGCTCCGTACTGTGGTGGACGCCGACCAAATTCTTGTCCTTGATAACGGAAAGTTGGTAGAATATGGAACTCATGAGAAACTGATGAAGAAAAACGGCCTGTATCATAAGTTATTCCATATCCAGCAAGAGAGCCTGGGTTGGGCGGTATAACTTTTGCAATCAAGAGGCATTCGCACAGGAATAAACCGAATAAGCCAAGCGATCCTGCCCCGCAAGACGGGGAAAGAAAAAAACCGTTGCAGGGCAGGCAGCTTCGTGCGCCCAAAATGGATTTTCCGGGTAATGCGGCGGTTTTGAGTAACATCAAGGCCGCCGTTCCTTATGCCCTCAACAAAGGAGTGACGACTACACGCTGACACG
>CAKTQE010000002.1 GCA_934593275.1 uncultured Oscillospiraceae bacterium
GGCCGCACCGATAAGGGCTGGGTCTCCATGGACTATGTTTACGTAGACGGCACCACCGGCAAGAACACCGCCAAGGGCCTGGTCACCGGCAACGGCTTGCACGTCCGCAGCGGCCCGGGTACCAACTACAACTCCGTTGCCACCTACGCCGCCATGACCCGGGTCAACATCCTGGAGCAGGTCAAGGTTGGCGACACCACCTGGGGCTGCACCAAGGACGGCTGGATCAGCCTGAGCTATGTCTACATTGACGGCACCACCGGCGACGGTGCTGCCACCGGTACCGTTTCCGGCAACAATGTCAACATCCGCAGCGGCCCGGGTACCAACTACGACCGTGTCGGTTCCTACAACAGCGGCGACACCGTTCAGGTTTACGCTCAGTTCACCGTTGGCAACATGAAGTGGGGCTGCACCAGCAAGGGCTGGGTCTCCATGGATTACGTGGAAGTGGGCTAAGACCGCCTGATCACAACACATTTTGGCAGCCCCGAAAGAAATCTCCGGGGCTGCCATTGTTTATAGTGAGGTGTATTTATGAAACGTTTCCTTTGCTTTCTTCTCCTCCCTGCCCTGCTTTTAGGCCTTATGGGCTGCAAAAGCCAGGTCACCATCGACTATGGAACATCCGCCCTCTATACAAAAGAGGATATGGATGAGGCAATACGGCTGATTCGTCAGGAATTTGATACCTGGAAGGGCTGCGAGCTGCACAGCATTCGCTATACTTCAGACGACAACTGCAATGATGGAAACCTAACCTGGATGAACGACCTGGCAGAGGCCCAGGGCGAAGATCGAAGCTTTACCCAGTGCATCTTTTTTGAAAGCAGTTTTCATTCCCCTAAAAAAGATAAAGATGCCGGAGCCTGGAATCCCGATGAGGAATACACCGGTTGGCAATGGTGCCTGGCCCGAACCGAGGGCGGCCCTTGGAAACTGATGACCTGGGGCTATGCCTGATAAGAAACGCACACTGCACAAAACCCATTCCTGTCCAATCAGCCGGCAGGAATGGGTTTTGTTTGTATTAATAGAAACACAGTGCCGTAAAGGTTCCGGCGGCAAGGTACAGCCAGAGGCGGAAGGTCTTTTTCCCGCTTCCCAGGGTGTAAAGCATCAGCAAGCAGCCAGCGGCAAGAACCAGAACCGCCCAGGCAGACAGCAGCCGCAAAGGCGTGAATCCAAAACGGGCGATATAGAGCCACAGCTTCGCCCCGGCGGTAACGGCCAGGAAGATGCTCTGCACCATCATCACCGCCTGTAATCCTTTCCCCAGACGGGTTTGCCCTGTCAGCAGGGACAGCAGCCAAATAAGGAAGAAATTAATAGCCATCACGGTACATAGCTGGAAAAAGCCGCTTCTTGCATAATCCGAGGCAGTAAGGGTTCCGGGAATGTGTCCCGAAAACACCGCAAACAGGTTTCCCGCTTGCACCCCGAAAAACAGAAAATATACACCGCAGAACAGCCCCAAAACCAGGTTTGCCCCGGTTCCCGGAAGAACACGCAGCTTTTCCAGCTGCGCTGCTGACAGCACCGGTGTATTCTCTCGCCGGGCAGCCCCCCGTACTAGACCATAGAGATAGGCTCCAACAGGCAGACCAAAAACAAACCAGAGAAATTCATCCCAGAAACTCTCAGATAGATCAAACCTGAAAATATTTTGGACCCCCTGAACCAGGCTTTCAAATTCACTATCCGCCTGACCCAGCAAATCCGTTACAAAGACCAATAGCGGCAGTGCCAACACCAGGCACAGGACAGCCAGCCAGAAATCCCGCCGTTTTTTCTGATTTTCCTCCCCTTTGAAAGGCTTGAACAAAGCCCCCAGGGCGCAGAGCGTATCCGTTACACGGCCAAAGAAATTTCCAAAGGGCAGCAGCAGAAATCCATCCAGACAGTCCCAGGCAAAACCCAGGGCATCTTCCCCACCCCGGTCCGCCCCCAAAAAAGAAAGTGTCCAGAGGACGGCGGAGGCATGGAGTGCCAACAAGCCCCAGTCCTGGGTGGCGTTGCAGCGTTTCAGGCTCAGAGCCAGGGCAATCAGCACCGTCACCGCTGCCCAGAACCAGTGCTTTTTTCCTTTGGGCTGTTTTTTGAGTCCAATGGCAACGCCCCAGCCAAGAAATGCCAAAACAAAGAGCAGCATGGGCCATGGCTCCAACAGGGTTTTCCAATAAAACCAGCCCATAAAATATCCAACAACGGGCAGGAAAAAACGCTTTTTCATCACACATCCTCCTGATATTCCAGAATATCTCCGGGCTGACAGTTCAGCACCCGGCAAATCTCATTCAATGTGGAGAACCGCACCGCCTTGGCCTTTTGATTTTTAAGAATGGATAGATTGGCCGGGGTGATACCAATGCGCTCCGCCAATTCCCCGGCAGAGATTTTCCGCTTTGCCATCATCACATCCAAATTAACAACGATTGCCATCTTTCGCCCTCACACCGTCAAATCCAGCTCACTGCGCATGGCAATGGCAGAGGAAAACACATTTTTAATGATCCGCACGATCAAACCCATAAATGCAGTCATCAGTGCCACAATGCCTAAAAAGTAGATTCTGGTGCAAAGACTCAGGCTGATAATGCTGACCACGAAGCAGCAAATGCTGATATTTTTCAAAAGTTCCACATTGTCACTGTCAAATACCTTTCCCTGCCGAAGATTCCGCAGAAGTTTATCCATGCACCACAGCAGCATAAACCCAGGCACATTGCACACGTACAGGCAGATGATCAGAAGCACCGTGTCACGGAACTGAATATCCACAATAAACCGCGTCACCCAACGGGAAATGGGCCACACCGCCCAGTCCAGTATCAGAATCAGCACCCCAAACACCCATACCAGCACCCGACTAAAGAGAATACCGGAATCCTTTTTGGCTTCCATAGCAAAACCTCCTGTGTTTTGATGGAATCAGAATAGCACAGAAGTGGATGTTTGTCAATAATCTTTTATCGTTTTTCGATAAGTATTTTCTCTTATTCGATGGTTTGTAAATTTCAAACCCTGCCAGGCTTTCACCTGGCAGGGTTGTCAATCTATAGGAATGGAATCCAACACTCAATAACTGGAAAGCTCTGTGATTTTCAGGCTCTCCCCCTCCCTGACCACAAGGAGCTTCATATTGTTGGTGGTTTGCACCACCCCTTTTCGGCCCGTTGTATTGACCAGATAGGTGATGTCGCAGAAGTACAAATTCTCCTCCAACCGGAGCAGATGGTGATATTTGATCTCCTGCAATTGATCCCGGACACTTTGGCCGAAGCTCAGGCCATCCAGCGCAGAGGCCAACCGGGTATAAAGCGGGCTTCCGGTGGCAATATACCGGCGCAGATTGGCCAGGTTCCCCCGTGCGCTGGCTTTGGTAGAGCCGGAAAAGGCAATATACCGCTTTATAAAGTCTTCCAAAGTCTGGCGCAGGGCCTGTTCTTCTTCCTCACCGCAGTTGTCCTGCAAGAAAACCGTTTCGTAGTCCTCCCCTGTCACATCCAGGCCGTTCCGATCCAATACCCGGGGCTGGATGGTACCCAGGTAGCTTTCCAGCGTGTAGGTCACTTGGGTTGGAAAGGCCCCTTGCTCCCGAAATTCCGCAAACAGGGCATAGGGAATATCCCTCTGGGTTTGGTAGGTGTCCGGCAGTACCTTGTCCTCCAGCACCACCTGGGCCGTGCTGTCCACCGTCAACGTGATTGGGTTTCCCCAGAGAAAGGACAGGTCAAAGGACTGGTCTGATAAGGTCCATTGGGGCAGGCCATAGAGTCCTTGGGGCTGGGAAGTCAGGGTAAATTGGCCTATTTTCTGCTTGCCACAGCGAATTTCATAGCATAATGTGGTATCAGTAGAGCTTCCAGGGTCTTTTACGGCCCGAAAAGGGTCCTGACAGGCTTCCAAAATCTGTTTTTCGGCCTGATCCCGGCTTTGCAAATTGGGGTCTACCAAATCAAGCAGTTTCTGGGAGCCTGCAAGCACCGCTTCCTCTGTCATGCCCTCCATGACTGTCTCCACCGCATGTTGGCTGCGGGAGGACTCATAGGCCCCCAGGTAATTCCAGAGAAAGCCCAACCCAAGCCCTCCAAGAAGCAGCACCGCTAGGGCGTAAAGGAGCATGACTTTCAGAAATTTATTTTTCATAGGCACCCTCCTTTAGCACCAGGAACGTTGTAGGCACCGGCCGAATGCCGATGACGGAAGCGCAGTTGTTGATGTAATCCCCCTGGAACCACATAAGGGAGGAGGAACCACCATCTAAATTACAGGCGTTCACCGCCCCGAATTTCAGCATAATTTCCGCCAGGTCCTGCAAAGTGGCCCCCAGGCTCACCACCTGACGGCCATCAATAACCAGCAGGAGCATGGCCCCGTCAGAACGCTGACCGATGGCGGTTCTGGGATTCAAGCCGCTGGCCGTGTTCTCCGGCAGCACCGACTCCCCATTGGCAACCAGCACAGGGCCAAAGGAGACCCCGTATTGAATGTCCATTTCCGCAAGTTCCTCTTTGCTGGGGTTGCCTACATGGAGGATGCCTCCGCTGTCCAGCCCCACAAAGCCCTGGCGGGTGCCGGAAT
Organism: uncultured Oscillospiraceae bacterium; assembly: GCA_934593275.1. Classification (GTDB taxonomy): domain Bacteria; phylum Bacillota; class Clostridia; order Oscillospirales; family Oscillospiraceae; genus Faecousia. The sequence goes on from CAKTQE010000002.1 coordinate 4,585, forward strand.
AATAGGATGTTCCCTGGTACACCACCATGGAATCCGGAATGCTGCCGTTGCCGTTGCCATTGGGGTCATAAAAGCCTCCGGCGTTGATGCCCGCCACCGCGTCAAATTCTTCTACCATTTCCGCCACAGTGTAGCCCCTGACACCGAAGTATTCCGGAACGGAACCCATAATGACCCGGGTAGGGTCTAAAACAATCATCATAAACCCGGAATAGCCGGAGCCGGTGACCCGCTGCAAGATGATGCCATCGCCATCATCATCCGTAAAACCCCAGGGGTCGGCCTGGTCGGCGGGCCGGGTCTGCTGGGGCAGCTGAATGAGGGAGGTATCCGTCTGAATGTCCTCCTCCAGCTCTACCCGGGTAATAGATTCCACTTCCTCCGGACTTAAAAACCAGTCCGCCAGAAATCCCATGGCACTGGTCTCTTTCACGGACATGGCAAAAAGCCTTTTTGCCGCCTCTGACGGGCCATGAGTCACCACAAACATGGCCCCCAGCAGCAGTACTGCCACCAGCACCACCGTTTCCAGCAGCAGCAAAAGAGTCTTTCCCAAAAAGGCAGTAGTGCTTTTTCCAAAGCCTTGCGCCGCCTTTTTGCCCCTTTTCTCTTCCAAATCTCCCACCTCTTTTCAAAAATGCCCCTGATGCAAAAAAACATCAGGGGGCAAATGTTTATTCTGCCTTTTCGATGGCTGCGACCACATCCGTCAGAGCATCGGTATTCACCGTCTCCATCCGGCCATTGTCGTAGGCTTCCGCCACCTTGGGGTCAATGGGCAGCCGGGCCAGAACAGGCAAGCCCAGATTCTGGGCGACCTCGTCCAGATGGCCCTCGCCAAAGACCTTGATGTGCTTGCCGCAGTCCGGGCATTCCAGGTAGGAATAGTTCTCTACAAAGCCCAGAACGGGAATGTGCATCATTTCCGCCATGCGCACCGCCTTGGTTACGATCATGGACACCAGATCCTGGGGGCTGGTGACGATGACGATGCCGTCTACCGGCAGGCTCTGGAACACCGTCAGAGGCACGTCACCGGTTCCGGGGGGCATATCCACAAACAGATAGTCCACGTCCTCCCAAATCACATCGGTCCAGAACTGCTTTACCGCACCGGCAATCACCGGGCCACGCCATACCACCGGGTCACCGGGGTTATCCAGCAGCAGGTTGATGGACATGACCTGAATACCGGAGGCCGTCAGGGCCGGATACAGCCCATCTTCGTTGGCACCCTGGCACTCGGTAACGCCAAAGGCCGTAGGGGCAGAGGGTCCGGTAATATCCGCATCCAACACGCCCACGCGCTTGCCCTGCCGGGCCATGGCAACGGCCAGCATAGAAGTGACGGTGGACTTGCCCACGCCGCCCTTGCCGGACACCACGGCGATGACCTTTTTCACCGTGGACTTGGGGTTCAACTGCGCCAGCAGACTCTCTTGCTTGCGGTCTCCGCAATCAGAACTGCAGCTGGAACAATTTCCGTTACAGGAACTCATAATCAACTCTCCTTAAAATATCAATATCCTTTTGGGAAATTTCACAAAAATTCGGCTTTTCGCCGCAGGGTCTATTATAAGCCCCAACAAGTATTCTGTCAATGCCGTTTTCTTGGGGTTGCACTTCTCTACTGCTGGGCCTGGTCCCACTGCTCCATCAGCTCCATGAGGGTTTCTTCCGCCCCCTCCTTTTCTTCCAGCAAGCGGGTCAGTTCCTGGTAGTCCGCAGCGGCCAGCTGGATTTTTTCTTCCAGCTCCGCCACTTTCATTTCCTGCTTTTCGATTTCCCGTTCCAGGCGTTTTGCCAGCTTTTCCGCGTCCTTGGGACCGGACCGGGGCCGTTCCTTTTTGACCTTGGGTTCTAAGGATTGGGCAGGCAGCACCTTGGCCTGGGCCTCATGCTCCAAAATGGAGCGGTATTTTTCGTAACCGCAGCGGAAATCCCGGATGGTACCGTTTTCCAGTAGCCAGATTCGTTCAGCGAATTTCTCAATAAAGTACCGGTCGTGGGATACAAAGAGCAGCACGCCCTCGAATTCCTCAATAGCGGCTTCCACCCATTCCCGGGAGGCAATGTCCAAATGGTTGGTAGGCTCGTCCAGAATCAGCAAATTGATTTTTTCATCCATGAGCTTACACAGCCGCAGTCGGGATTGCTCTCCGCCGGACAAGGTTCCTACGGTCTTGAACACATCCTCCCCCTGGAACAGGAATGCACCTAATCGGTCTCTGGCCATCTGGGGGGACAGATTCTTTTCGTAGAGCATGGTGTCGTAAAGGCTGCGCTCCGGATGGTCAAAGTGAATGATCTGAGGCAGATACCCCCATTTCACCGTAGGGCCAAACTGGATTTTTCCGCCGCAGTCCTCCTCGCCCAACAGGCACTTGATAAAGGTGGACTTGCCCGTTCCGTTATCGCCCAGCAGGGCAATGCGCTCGCCGCCCTCTACCACCAGATTTACATCAGAAAACAGCACCCGGCCTCCAAAGGCCTTGGACACATTTTTCATCTTAAAGGCCACATCTCCGGAAAAATCCTTTTCTCCAAAGGAGGCTTTCATGGTTCGCTCCGTCTTGGGCCGTTCCGTCTTCTGAATGCGCTCCATGCGGTGCTGAATGGACATGGCCCGGCGGTAAAGGGTGCGGTTGTTGATGCCCCAGCCTTTCATACGCTCCACGGTATAGCCCAGCTGCTTGAGCTTGGCCTGTTCCTGCTCATACTGCTTGAGCTGCAAATCAAACCGGGCCTGTTTTTCCTCCATATAGTAGGAATAGTTGCCGGAATAGAATTCTCCGTGGCCGTCTACGATTTCAATGACCCGGTCCGCCACCCGGTCAATAAAGTAGCGGTCATGGGAAATGGTCAGAACGGTGCCTTTAAAGCCGCTGATATACCCCTCCAGCCATTCCACGCTGTTCAGGTCCAAGTGGTTGGTGGGTTCGTCCAGTAGCAGGATGTCCGTTTTCTCCAGAAGCAGTCGGGCCAGATTGATGCGGGTCTTTTCCCCGCCGGAAAGGCTGTCAAACTCCTGGGGCCGCTGCTGGGGGGTGATGCCCAGGCCGTTGCAGATTTTGTCCACGTCCACGTCCATTTCGTAGCCTCCGCCGGATTGGAAGCGGTTGACCAGGGTGTCATATTCCCGCAGCTGCTCCTGGGTGGCTCCCTGGGCCATGGCGGCTTCCAGGGCCTCCATTTTCCGCTTGGTGGCGGTCAGCACCGCAAAAGCGGAGCGCAGTACATCCTCTACGGTGTAACCCTGGGGGAATTTGGGGATCTGGGAAATAAGGCCCAGCTTTTTATTGGGGTTCACATAGACCTCGCCCTGGTCATAGTCCATTTCCCCGGTGAGGATTTTAAAAAGGGTGGTCTTCCCGCAGCCGTTCCGGCCCAGAATGGCCACGCGCTCCCCCTCCTGAATGTCAAAGGAAAGGTCCTGCAAGAGGTTTTCCCCAATAACGAAAAATTTATTTAAATTCTTAACCGATATATCTACCATTTGTTTTTCTCCATATTACGATGGAAACAATACGATTAAAGTTCCTGAATGATTCCTTCTATTTCCTCTTTGTCGCAAAACAGATTCACGGCCTGTAACAGGGCGTTGGCCGTCATATGCTCCGGTAACTCCAATCGCTTTAACAGTTTCCTGCGCTTTTCCCCGCTGTCCGGCCCTCCGGAAAGGCCCCATTCAAAGAAATCCTGTTTGGTAATGGGGTCACGGGGTGTTTCCTGGCTGCCGCCATCCATGGTGGCCCCGGCGGCTTTCAGGGCGGATAGAATTACCTCCGGGGTCATGCCCTCCACCCCCAGCTTTCCCTCTTTTCCCGGGGCGGCCTTTCGGCGTTCCTTCCCGGGAATATCCGGGATATAGGCATGTTTCAGGTATTTCCCAGGGATGGCACTTTTGATATGATTGCGAATGACAAAACCGGCACCGTCGGAGTCCGTAAACACGATCAGCCCCCGTATTTCCGCCACCCGCCGCAAAAGGGCCATCTGCTCTCTATCCTTGAAAATGCCAAAACCGGAGGTTTCAAAAATGGGGGCTTCCACGATTTGGCTCAAGGTGTTTTTATCGTACCGGCCCTCTACCACAATGGCCTCTTGGATTTTAACCATGCCGTGCCTCCCGCGCCAGACTGAGCAGCAGCAGCTCCAAAAGCCGCTCCGGGTCATCATAAGAGGTTTTGATGCGGTAATCTGTTTCCAGCACCAACTCCGCCGCCTTGCGGCAGAAGTCCGGACTGAATCGGCGGGCGGCCTCCATGGTCTTTCGGGCAGGATAGTCCGGCAGACCGCAGAGCTTTTGCAGGTCAAAGGAATTCTTTCTGTTGTCCAGCAGCGTCCGGGCCGTAGCCAGTCGGCGGAAATGGCCGCCGACTGCTCCCAGGATTGCCAAAGGCTCCTGCTGCATTTTCAGAAGCTGCTGTAGCTTCAGCAGTGCCTCGTCATACCGTCCGGCACTGAGTAGGTCTGTCATCTGAAATACCACCGCATCGAGCACCGGCTCTGTAACGGCGTCAATATCCGCTTTGCAGATGGTGTCTGCCCCGGAATAGGCACAAATCTTATCGATTTCTCCCAAAAGTGCGGTCATGGTGCCATCGGTGATGTCAACAAGGTAGGCACATAGCTCCGTGGATATTTTCTTCTGCCGGGAGGCAAAATGCCTTGTCAGCCAAGCGATCAGATCCCGCTGGTCCTGTTTTGCAAATTCCACCACCAGCCCCGCCTTGTCCAGGGCATCCCAGAGTTTTTTCATCCGTTTGTCCGGCTTCCAGGGTGCGCCGGTGTAGAGAAACAGCACGGTGCAGTATTCCGGAATGTCGGAAAGCACCTGGGCCATACGCTCCCGGTCGGACTCGTTCATTTTGAACAGATCCATATCCTCCACCTGAACCAGGGTGTATTCCGCCATCATGGGCAGATTCTCCACCGCCTCGGCAAAGGCCGTCAGGGTAAAGCTTTCCGTATTGAACCGATGGTAATTAAAGGATTCCGTCAGCGGGTCAAGGAGTATCTTTTTCAGCTGCCCCAGATAATGGTTCAGAAGAAAGGTCTCTTCCCCGAAAAATACATAGAGTCTGCCAGGGGCTTTCTCACGAATATGCTGCTTCAAAAGCTGTAACTCAGCCTCCGGCCCTTGTTTTTTTGCCACTGTCTTCCCTCCTGATAAGAATGGTTCCCTCCCAGTCTGTTCTACGGATGTCACAGCCGGTTTCTTCCAGCCGGTCCAGCAACTCCTGGGCAGGATGACCGTAACGGTTCTTGGCCCCTACGCTGATGACCGCCAACTCCGGCTGGGTGGTTTCCAGCAATTCAGGGCAGGTGGAATACTTGGAACCATGATGCCCCACCACCAGAATGTCTGTTTTGGGCAGCACACCCTGACGGAGAAGCCGCCGTTCCCCGGCCATGTCCAAATCACCGGTTATCAGTATAACACAGTTTTCGGATTCAAACAAGATGACCATGCTGTTTTCCTGCCGGGAATTGCCGCCGGTGTAGGGGTAAAACCGTAAAATACCGGTTCCAAAGGAGATTTCCGTATTCTCCGTCAGAAGTGTTCCCGAAAGCTCCGGGTCTTCCCCGGGAAGCAGCACTTCCTCCGCGGGGATCTGGGTCAGGAAATTGAGGGTTCCGCCCACATGGTCCCGGTCAAAATGGGTCTGGGCCAGCACATCCAGATGATAAAAATTCTGACTGCGAAGCATCTGCCATGCCATATCCGCAGACCTGGTGTCCGAGTCGCCGCCGCAATCAATAAGGGCATTCTCCCCGGCACTTTGCAGCAGCAAACATTGGCCCTGGCCCACATCCAGCACCGTCAGACGGCAGTCATCGGTCCTGGGTCCGTAGCCTGTCAGGACAGCGGAAATGGCCAGGCCCGCCAGTGCCGTGGCAAAGAAAATCTTCCCCTGCTTTTTCCGGCACAGACACCACGCTCCCACCACCCCGTAGGCAAAAAGCAGCCAGTAAACGCTCCATTTGCTGCAGGTATACACCGCCGCCATAGGCAGGCAAGAAAGCGTTCGAGAAATATACAGCACCAGTCGAATGGGCCAGGCCACGGTGCTGCCCAAAAAAGCACCCAGTGCCGGGAATATTGGGCCGAACAAGCAAACACCCAGGATCCCCCCGAAAATCACAGGCAAAATCCACAACGTCAGCAGATTGGTCAGGACACCCACCAGAGAGATCACCCCAAAATACCAGGCGGAAACCGGCGTAGATAAAGCCATGGCACTGAGGCTGACAGAGAGAGAATCCGCCGCCACCAGGAAAAGCCTGGACCCTTTTTGGGGGCAGATGCTGCTGGAAGTAGGACGACAGGGGCTTCTGGAACAGGAGAATGCCCAACACGCTGAGGACTGATAGCTGGAAGCCCGGTGCGGCAATGACCAAGGGATTGTCCGCCATGAGCCACAGTGCCGCCGCGGCCAGGGCTGTTTTGGGGTCGTAGGCCCGCCGACTGAGTTTTGCCAATACCAGCAGTGCCGACATGATACAGGCCCGACACACCGAAGAGGTGAATCCCGCCGCTGCCGCAAAAATCCACAGCACCGGAAGCCCTGCCACAAAGGCGATCCACGGGGTTTTTCCGGAAAGCAGCCAAATGATACCAAAGAGCATGGCCACGTGGAGTCCCGACACCGCCACAATATGCCGGATGCCGCTGACCCGCAGGGCGGTTTCATCGGTATAGGAAAGGTCCTGGGTATCCCCCAGCAGCAAGGACTGGGCAAAGGGAGCCACGTCCTCCGGGAAGCACCGGGAAATGGCCGTCCGGGCGGAGCGGCCCAGAATCTGGGGCAGCACCCCAAGGCTTTTTTCGCCCGGAATGACCCTAATGTCTCCCTTGGGACTTGCGGTCAGGAAAACGCCCCTGCCGGAATTGCCGCCGGAAACTTTGCTGCCGCCGGGAAGCGTCAGGTTCAGGCGGAACGTTCCCGAAACCTTGTCCCCCGCCTGGGCAGACCGGCCCTCCGGAAGATAGGCACGGATGCCATAGGTTTTTCCCTCAAAATCCCAGGTTCCCTCCACACTATGGCCGTAAAGCCCCGGAGTGCTGTCTTTCTGACAATGAAGTTCCACTTCCCGGACTGTCTCGTCCAGGGGCAGCAGCGGCCCATAGGTAGACTTTTGCTGACACAGCAGCATGGTCGCCCCCGCTCCAAAGCCCAAAAGCAAGATGCCCAGTCTACGGAATCCGGGATGCCGGCGAGATAAGGTCAGTACAGGAATGGCCAGAGCCCACCCGGCGGCAGTCAAAATTCCCGCCTGGTTCCAGCACAGCAGAACAATACAGGCCAACGCCGCCCCGAAGCCCAGAGTAAACCAGCACAGCCGCCGTATGCCCTTCTCCATTCCCGTACACCTCTTTCTTTTATAAAAGGCGCAGCCGTGGAGCTGCGCCTTTTGGAATCTATTGTTGGGAGTTTTCTTACACTTTTCCGGAAACGAAATCGTCAACCAGAGCAAGGGCGTTGTCCACCTTGATGGGGTCCTTGCCGCCGCCCATGGCGCTGTCGGGCTTGCCGCCGCCGCAGCCGCCGCACTCGGTGCAGACCAGCTTCACCAGTTCACCGGCCTTGATGCCCCGCTTCACTGCTTCCTTGCCGCAGACTGCCAGGAAGGTGGGCTTGTCACCGTTGACGGAAGCCAGCACCGCAACCACGCCGGGCTCACGGTCCCGGAGCAGGTCGCCCATCTGGCGCATTCTGGCAGCATCTGCCTTGGGCAGCACCGCAGTCATGACTTTCAGGCCGCCGATCTCATGGGCACCGAACAAGAACCGCTCTGCATCGCCGGAGGCCTCCTTGGCCTTGTACTGTTCAATGACTTTCCGCAGTTCTTTGATTTCGTCCAGATGGCCCTGGAGTCTTCCGGCCAGTTCCATGGGCTTGACTTTCAGCCGTCCGGCAGCCTCGGTCAGCAGATTCCGGTTGGTTTCCAGCTTTTTCAGGCACAGCTTGCCGGTATAAGCCTCGATCCGGCGAACACCGGAGGCCACGGAACCCTCAGACTCGATTTCAAAGGGACCCACCTTTGCGGTATTGTCCAGATGGGTACCGCCGCAGAACTCCACGGAGTAGCCGCTCATGTTGACCACCCGTACCACATCGCCGTACTTTTCGCTGAACAGGGCGGTGGCACCCAGTTTCTTGGCTTCCTCAATGGGCATCTCCCGGGTCACAATGGGGTAACCCTCCAGAATGGCGTTCTGAACAATGGAATTGACCTTGTTCAGCTCCTCTCGGGTCATGGGAGCGTAGTGGGTAAAGTCAAAGCGCAGGTAATCCGGCTCCACCAGAGAACCGGCCTGGTGTACATGGTCGCCCAGAACACTGCTCAGAGCCTTCTGCAGCAGATGGGTGGCAGAGTGGGCGCGCATAATGGCTTTCCGGCGGTCCACATCGATGGAGGCACATACAATGTCCTCTACGTGGATGGTGCCACGGTTCAGCTTGCCGTAGTGCAGGAACTTGCCGCCCTTGTCTTTCTGGACATTGGTGACCTCAAAGCGGCTTTCGCCCAGCATGATCACGCCGGTATCCGCCACCTGGCCGCCCATTTCCGCATAGAACGGAGTCTTATCCAGCACCAGAATGCCGCTTTCGCCGCCGGAGATGGCACCGGAAACCTCGTCCCCTACGCAGATGGCCAGGACCTTGCTCTCGCAGTTGAAGCAGTCGTAGCCCACGAACTGGGTGGGCGTATTGTCAAGGCCCAGGTCAATACCGGCCCAGGCCAGGTCGCCCAGGGCTTTCCGGGCCTCTCTGGCCCGCTCTTTCTGCTCCTGCATGAGCTTGGCGAAGCCCTCCTGGTCCAGGGTCATATCCTCATCGGCCACCATTTCCAGGGTCAGGTCAATGGGGAAACCGTAGGTATCGTACAGCTTGAAGGCATCGGCACCGGAGAACTCGTTTTCGCCCTTGGCCTTGTGTTCTGCCAGCATGTCGGCAAAAATCTTCATGCCGCCGTCAATGGTCCGGGCAAAGTTCTCTTCCTCCACCTTGACCACCTTGGTGATATAGGCAGCCCGCTCCCGCAGGTAGGTGTAGTGGCTCTCGTTCTCGTGGATGACCGTCTCCACCACCTGATACAGGAACGGATGGTCTACACCCAGGAGCTTGCCGTGGCGGGCAGCCCGCCGCAGCAGGCGGCGCAGCACATAGCCCCGGCCCTCGTTGCTGGGCAGAACGCCGTCAGCGATCATAAAGGTAGAGGCCCGGATATGGTCCGTGATGACCCGGAGAGACACGTCCATCTTAACACTCTGGCCGTAGGAAGCGCCGGTGATCTCCGTGACCTTATTGGTGATGTTCATAACGGTATCCACATCGAACAGGCTGTTCACGTCCTGGCACACCACGGCCAGACGTTCCAGGCCCATGCCGGTGTCGATGTTCTTATGGGCCAGCTCCGTATAGTTGCCGTTGCCGTCGTTATTGAACTGGGAGAATACGTTGTTCCAGACCTCCATATAGCGGTCACACTCGCAGCCCACGGTGCAGCCGGGCTTGCCGCAGCCGTACTTTTCGCCGCGGTCATAGTAGATCTCGCTGCAGGGGCCGCAGGGGCCGGAGCCATGCTCCCAGAAGTTATCTTCCTTGCCAAAGCGGAAAATCCGGTCCGCGGGAACGCCTACCTCCTCATTCCAGATTTTGAAAGCCTCATCGTCATCCACGTAAATGGAGGGGTACAGCCGGTTCTTGTCCAGGCCCACGACCTCCGTCAGGAATTCCCAGCTCCAATGGATGGCTTCCCGCTTAAAATAGTCGCCAAAGGAGAAGTTGCCCAGCATTTCAAAATAGGTGCCGTGGCGGGCGGTCTTGCCGATGTTTTCAATATCGCCGGTGCGGATGCACTTCTGGCAGGTGCAGACCCGATGGCGGGGCGGTTCTACTTCACCGGTGAAGTAGGGTTTCATAGGTGCCATGCCGGAGTTGATCAGCAGCAAGGACGCATCATTCTGAGGGATCAGGGAAAAGCTGGGCAGACGCAGATGGCCCTTGCTCTCGAAGAAGGAGAGGAACATTTCCCGCAGTTCATTTACGCCGTAAGGCTTCTGGCTCATTTTTTATTTACCTCCATTTATCTTTTGCAAAACAAAAACCCCGCCCCTAAATTTAGGGGCGGAGTAAAATTTACCCGCGGTACCACCCTAATTTACCCGGAAGCCCGGGCATCTTAGCCGCTCTGTAACGGGAGCATCCGCCCCGGTCATCCCGGGAGACGCAGGAAGTGGCGTGCAGCCGACGGCCGAAGGGCTTTCACCGTCCCCTTCTCGCTAAAGGTGTCAAACGCTGCTTGGTTTCCGCATTGTCTTTGCATATCTTCTGATATTTTATCACAAAGAGAAAAAATGTCAATGGGTAATCATAGAAAAAATCCAATTTTCCTTTGAATTCCTCATTACAGCCGTTCAAAGTTCAAATATCTCGTCCCCTGAAAGGTGAGTTTTCCCTTGTCACCCTCTACCATCAGACCGTAGGCGTTTGCCTCAACGGAAAGTTCCATCCGATCTCCGCTTTCCAGCTGAAAGGTTGCATAATAGGTGGTGTAGGTACGGGAAAAATCGTCATCCATGTTCTTACGGCGGCGCACATCGGCTCGCTTTGCCACCACCGTTACAGGGACTGTCACTCTGGGCGCATGGTTATTCTTGTTCCACTGGCGGATGCTTTGGAAAATGGTTGCCAGAACCGTACAAAAAATCAATGTAAACGCAATGAAAAACAGAATGCGATAAAGGCCAAATCCCATGTAGAATCCCATATCTCTCCCTCTTTTCTTGAAAATCCACCATCATTATACCATGCAGGCCATGGCCCGTCAATTTAAGACATTTTAAAGATTTAGATATGCTCTTCCAGCCAATGCAGCATTTCCTCCTGGCCCGCTTCCGTCAGGGGGAAATCCTTTTGCCCCTCCATGGTGCTTTTTTCATAGCAGAATGGGCCGTGCCAGTAGGCAGCGTGGAGGGTAGAACCCTCGTAGTCCACCTCTTTGGGGGTAGCCATGACCACCTCCGGCACCACCCGGAACCGGAACAGGCCCTTGGAGCCGGTAAAGATGTTATTCATGGCGAAAGTGTGCAGGGTGGGCAGAAACAGAATTTCTTCTTCCATATCAGGCCATCAGGCTTTCCATTTCGTCCAGAAGCTCCCCAAAGAGCTTCAGCGCATCGTTGACAGGCTCAGGGCTGGTCATATCCACCCCGGCACCCTTCAAAAGGTCAATGGGACTTCTGGAACAGCCGCCGGACAGGAAATGAAGGTAATCCTTAACGGCACTCTCCCCCTCCCGCAAGATCCGGCGGGACAGAGCAATGGCGGCAGAATAGCCGGTGGCGTACTGGAACACATAGTAATTATAGTAGAAGTGGGGAATTCTGGCCCATTCCATGGCGATCTCCTCGTCCACCACCATGTCCTCGCCGTAGTAGAGCTTGCAAAGTCTTGCGTACTCCGCGCAAAGCACATCGGCGGTCAGGGTCTGGCCCTGGTCTACCATCTTGCCCATAAACAGCTCAAACTCCGCAAACATGGTCTGGCGGTAAATGGTACCCTTGAACTGGTCCAGGAAATGATTGATCAGGAACGCCCGCTCTTTTTTATCCGTGGTGTTTTTCAGAAGGTACTCCATCAGCAGGGCTTCGTTGCAGGTAGAGGCCACCTCTGCCACGAAAATCACATAATCCGAGTCAATGGGATTCTGGGTCCGGTTGGACAGGTAAGAATGGAGGGCGTGGCCCATTTCGTGGGCCAGGGTAAACTGGCTGTCCAGAGAGCCGGAGTAATTCAGCAGCACAAAGGGATGGACCTTGGTTCCGGCGGAGTAAGCACCGCCCCGCTTGCCCTGGTTCTCATATACATCGATCCAGCGGCTCTCAAAGCCCTCTTTCAGAATCTTCCGGTAATCCTCGCCCAGAGGGTAGAGGGCATCATACACCGTCTGCTTTGCCTGGGCAAAGGGGATTTTGGCGGGAACGTCCTTCAAAAGCGGGGTGTACACATCGTAAAAATGCAGCTCGTCCACGCCCAGCAGCTTTTTGCGCAGGCGCACATAGCGGTGCATCTTGTCCATGTTCTGGTGAACCGCCTCAATCAGATTGTCGTAAACCGATTCCGGAACGTTGGTGCCGTCCATGGCCGCCTCCCGGGCGGTATTGTACTTCCGGGCATTGGCAAAGAACTTCTGCTGCTTGTTCTGGGCATCCAACAGGCTGGCAGCTGTGTTGCGCATACCGCCCAGGGTATGATACATGTTTTCGTAGGCACTCTTCCGCAGCACCCGGTCTCCGCTTTCTTCCAGAGGAACAAAGGTGCTTTGGCTCAGGGCATGGGGCTTTCCTTCCGCATCCAGGGCATTGGGGAACTGCATATCCGCATCGGTCAGGGCACCGTAAATGCTGTCCGGAGCGTTGGCCATCTCCCCGGCGGAAGCCAGCAGCCGTTCCTCCTGGGCAGAGAGGGTGTGGGCCTTTCTGCGGCGCAGGTCGGTCAGGTGCCGGCGGTAGCGTTCCAATTGGGGACAGGCGGCAAAAAAGCTTTCCAGCGTCTCCTCCTGGATGTCCATGATTTCCGGCGTAGAAAAGCTGAATGCGGCACTCACATTGGTGGCCACGCCGATGAACTTGCCGCTCATGGCCTGGTAGGTGGCGTTGCGGGTGTCTTCATCGGCCTTGCGCATGGCATAGTTGCCCAGCAGTTCCAGCTGGCCGTCCAGCTCCTCCAAAAGGGAGAGGAAATCAAACAAAGTCTTTCCGCTTTCAGAAAGTTTTCCCGTAAAGGCGGAGACCTCCGGCAGTCTGGACAGGACGGCAGCCAAGCCTGCTTCCCAGGCCTCGTCAGAGGCAAACAGGTCCTCCAGGGTCCACTTGTCCTCCTGGGGGATCTCCTCACGGGCACGAATGGTTTCGGAATTTGGCATAGAATGAACCTCCAAACAATTTTTCTTTATTATAGCACAGATTGCACAAATTTCCAGAGCCTTTCCGGATTATTCTCTATGTTGTATTTTTATACAACTTATGCTATATTATCCCAGGGTGAATAGTATGAAAAAACAACTTTCGGGCATTTTTGCCCTTTTGGGTGCCACCGTGATCTGGGGCTCCGCCTTTATTGCCCAGAGCGTGGGCATGGACAAACTGGGGCCCTTTACCTTTCAGGCCGTCCGCTGCGCCTTGGCGGTGCTGTTTCTGTTTCTGGTGTCCGCATTGGTTCCGGGAAAAGAGGACTTCTGGCGCAGCTGGAAAAATCCGACCCTGTGGAAATCCGGCATGATCTGCGGAACGGCTCTTTTTGTGGCCAGCAGCTTGCAGCAAATCGGTCTCATGTATACCGATGCGGGGAAAGCCGGTTTTCTCACCGCCATGTATATTGTCATCGTCCCGTTCTTAGGGCTGGTCATTGGACAAAAACCGGGAAGAAATGCCGTTCTCAGCCTGATTCCCGCCGTGATTGGCCTGTATCTGCTCAGCTGTACCGGCCTGGAGGGCATCAACAAAGGGGATGTGCTGCTTCTGGCGGGAGCCGCCGGGTTCTCCGTCCAGATTCTGCTGATTGACCGGCACTGCGGCGACCTGGACGTTCTGAAGCTCAACTGCATCCAGTCCCTGATGGTGGTAATTCTCTCCATTCCCTGCGCGCTTTTGACAGAGACCATCGAGCTGAATCTCATTCTCTCCTGCTGGCTGCCGCTGGGATACGCCGGTATTCTTTCCATGGGCGTTGCCTATACCCTGCAAATCGTTGGACAGCAGCGGGTAGCCCCCACCGCCGCCGCGCTGCTAATGAGCCTTGAATCGGTTTTTGCCGCCCTGTTTGGCTGGCTGCTGCTCCACGAAACCATGACCGGCACGGAACAGTTCGGCTGCGGACTGATGTTCTCCGCGGTGATTCTCTCCCAGATGCCAGAACAAAAGCAGAAAACCGTCTCTATGCCCCTGGAACAGAAGTGCTGACCTTTCATCAACCCCTCAGAATGCACGAACCCCCGCTGCCGTTTTGAATGACGGCAGCGGGGGCAATTTATTTTCTTGAATGGGTCACATCTCCTGACGGCCCTCCAAGGCACGGGACAGGGTGACTTCATCGGCATATTCCAGCTGACTGCCCACGGGAACACCATAGGCAAGCCTCGTGACCCGGACACCCATGGGCCGGAGCAGACGGGAAATGTACATGGCCGTGGCCTCTCCCTCCGTATCGGGGTTGGTAGCCATAATGACCTCTTTTACATCGCCCTCACCGATCCGCAGCATCAGCTCCCGGATTTTAATATCATCCTGGGTCACCCGGTTCAGAGGGGAAATCACACCATGGAGTACATGGTATACCCCCCGGTACTCCCGGGAACGTTCCAGAGCGATCACATCCTTAGGCTCTGCCACCACGCAAATGGTGCTTTTATCCCGGGCGTCATCGGCACAGATGGGGCAAAGGGGCTGGTCGGTGAGATTCTGGCAGCAAGGGCAGGTATGCACCGTCCGCTTTGCCTCCAAAATGGCATCCGCAAAGGCCTGGGCATCCTCCAAAGGCATTTCCAGCACATGAAAGGCCAGACGCTGGGCGGTTTTTCCGCCGATTCCGGGCAGACGGGCAAACTGGTCTGCCAGATTTTGCAGCGACGCGGGGAAGAACTGCATGGCTCCTCCTTAGAACAGGCCGCCCAGGTTCAGGCCGCCGGTAAGCTTGGACATATTGTTGGCTGCCTCGCTGTCCGCGGTCCGCATGGCCTGGTTGACGGCGGCAATGATCATATCCTGCAGCATTTCCACATCCTCGGGGTCTACCGCCTCAGGGTTTAATTTCAGTTCCAGCACCTCATGCTTGCCGTTGACCGTAGCGGAAACCATACCGCCGCCGGACTGGGCGGAGAAGGTCTTATTCTCCTGCTCCTCCTGCATCCGCAGCATTTCCTGCTGCATCTTCTGGGCCTGTCTGAGCATGGCGGACTGATTCATGCCGCCCATTCCACCGGGCATTCCCCGGAAACCACCTTTTGCCATAACAAAATTCTCCTTATCAATTGATTATTCTCGGATTTTCACAATATCCTGATGGGCACGGCCAAAATTCATCAGCTGTTCCATTTTTCCTGTTTTTCCGGAGGCAGACTGATCTACCACCGTCACTTTAATAGGTCTACCCAATTTGGCAGAGGCCTTTCGGGTAACGGTTGCCAGAATGTCCTCCCGGCTCACGGTCTCTGCCACGAACCGGCTGCCGCAGCGCAGTTCCAGCACATTTCCCACTAGATTTCCCCGCAAGGGAGAGGCGGGATTTGCCACAAAGAAGCCGGAAGCAGGCCGGTGAAGCTCCGGACGAATGTCCTCCATAAGTTCCAGCCAGAATTGGTCGTTCTGGGGCATGGGAGGCGGTGCTTCCTCCTCCGGTGGGGCATCCTCATCGTCAGGGGGCGGCGGGGCCTCCTCCTGTTCTTCCACAGCAGGAATTTCCTTGGTCTGCTTTACGACGAACTGACCGCTTTTCAGCTGGTCTTCCAATCGGGTGAGTCTTGCGTTCAAAGCCCCCGCGTCCAGGCTCAACTCCGGACGGCACAGGGAGACGATGCACAGCTCCGCATCCATTCGCCGGCCCGCGCTTCGGTTAAAGCCCGCCGCCGTGGACTGTACCAACTCCATCATTCGGACGATCTCTCCGGTGGAAAGACGTTTCGTAAGCTCTGCCACCTGGGAATCCGGTGCTACCCCGGAGAGCATAGCAATGCCGGAGCCGGGGGCGGTTTTCATCACCAATAGATCCCGCAGCAGGCTCTCCAATTCATCAAGCAAGGCCCCAATGTCCTTGCCCTGGCTGTAAAGCTGATTAAAGAGGGTCAGGGCCTTGGGGGTATCGTGGGCGGCACAGTAGGACAGCAGGGTGCCGCACTTCTGCTCCCCCGCAATGCCCAGGCACTCATAGACCTTTTCCGCAGTGACCTCCCCGGTGGTGGCACTGGCGCACTGGTCCAGCAGGCTCAGGCCGTCACGCATGGCCCCGTCTGCCAGCCTTGCCAGCACCCGGGCGGCACTGTCGTCTAAATCAATGCTCTCCTGATAGGCAACATATTGCAGTCTCGCCGCAATGTCCTCCTGGCTGATGCGCCGGAAAGAAAACCGCTGACACCGGGACAAAATGGTGGCCGGGACCTTGTGCAACTCCGTGGTGGCCAGAATAAACAGCAGATGCTCCGGCGGCTCCTCAATGATTTTCAGCAGGGCGTTAAAGGCGGAGAGGGACAGCATGTGTACCTCGTCCACGATATACACCCGCTTGCGGACCTGGGCCGGAGAGTACACCGCGTCATCCCGCAGGTCCCGCACATTGTCTACGCCGTTGTTGGAGGCGGCATCGATTTCCAGCACGTCCATGCAGGTTCCGGCGTCAATGGCCCGGCAGGCGGAACACGCATTGCAGGGGTTCCCGTTATCCGGATTCAAGCAGTTTACGGCCTTGGCCAGAATTTTGGCGCAGCTGGTCTTGCCGGTACCCCGGGAACCGGTAAAGAGATAGGCGTGGCTCAGCTTTCCGGTGACGATTTGGGTTTTCAGCGTCTGGGTCACCGCCAGCTGACCGGACACATCGTCAAAGGTCTGGGGGCGATATTTACGATAAAGGGCCTGATAAGCAGACATTGCGGCAACCTCCTCCCCGCTTTTTCTTGTAATAAGAACGGTTTTCTCAAAAAGAATCGGCCTATAACAAGATCGCACACCTATATTTGAATGAATAGACACTCCTTGAGACCGTGCAGCCAGCTCAAAAACGGCAACCTCGCGGCACACGAAACATTCCGCTTAATGCTGCTTGGTTCCCCACCTGACATGGTTCACGGGGTCTCGTTGCGCAAGACCGCTCTCTCAACACCGCGGTAACGGTCCAAGAGAAAATCTATTCACCCGGGTATAGGCATTCATCCCTGCTGTAGCGGATTGCAGGTACAGGGCACCGCTAACTCCCCGACTAGTGCGACCTTGTTATAAGCCGATTCAGCTTTAACAAAGTGAAATGTATTCAGTTCAGCTTGGATTCGATGAAATCGGCCAGCTCTTTGAACGTGGTGATCTTCTGATCTTCCATATCCAGCTCCACACCCAGCTCGCTTTCCAGGTCCATGATCATCTCTACGATATCCAGAGAATCGATACCCAGGCTCTCAAAGGTGGAGTCGGGCTTGATCTCGGAAGCGTCCAGCTCCAGCTGCTTGGCAGCATAGTTTACAAGCTTCTCGTACATGAAAATACTCCCTTCGTCAAATAGTCTCTATCAAAGGTTTCCACGCTATTCTATTACAAAGGTTTGGATTTGTCAATGGCCAATTCAGCCTTAACGCCCAATGCCGCCGCATAGGCCGTGGCCCAGGCGATTTGCAGGTTGAATCCGCCGGTATACGCATCACAATCCAGGATTTCTCCCGCAAAATACAGTCCCCCGATTTTCTTGGAGGCCATGGTTTTGGGGTCCACCTCTCCGGTTTTGATGCCGCCGGAGGTAATGATGGCCTCTGCCACCGGGCGTTTGCATTTGATTTCCACTGGAAAGGCTTTTAAAAGCATCACCAGGGCATGACGGGATTGCCGGGTCAGGCTGTTGGCCTGAAGGTCCCGGGGGATTTGCAGCTTGTCCAGCACCACCGGAATCATGGAACGGGGCAATAGGTCTGTCAAGGCGTTTTCCATGGTACGGTTCTGGTACATATCCAGGTCCCGCAAAAGCCGTGCATCCAGCTTGCTTTCTTCCAGGGCGGGCTTTAAGTCGATCAAAAGACGGCAGCCCTCCCCTTTTAGATGGCAGCTGGCACTGAGGACCGTAGGGCCGGAAACGCCAAAATGAGTAAAGAGCAGCTCTCCAAAGTCTTTATACAGCACCTTTCCCTTGGCGTTCACCAGCCTGACCCCCACATTTCGCAGGGATAGACCCTGCATTTTGGGGCAGTCCTCTCCGGCTTCCTCCAAGGGTACCAGGCTTCCCTGGGGGGCCACCACCGTATGGCCCAATTTTTTTGCCATCTCATATCCGTCACCGGTGGAGCCGGTGGCCGGATAGGATAGGCCGCCTGTTGCCAGAATAATGGTTTTCGCTTTTAGTGCTTCCGTTTCCGTTCGCACCCCTGTTACACGGCCCTCCTGGGTGGTGATTTCCAGAACACGTCCGGTCTTGACGGTGACACCGGACTCCCGCATTTTCCGTTTCAGGCAGTCCAGAATGGACGCGGCACTGTCAGACTGGGGAAACACCCGGTTTCCCCGCTCGGTTTTCAGAGGGCAGCCCGCCGCTTGGAAAAACGCAACGGTTTTTTCCGGGGGAAAAGCCGTCATGGCACTGTAAAGAAAGCGTCCATTCCGGGGGGTATTTTGCAGCACTTCTTCCGCTGCGCAATTGTTTGTCACATTGCAGCGGCCCTTGCCGGTAATCAAAAGCTTTTTGCCCAACCGTTCGTTCCGCTCTAAAAGGGTCACGTTGCAGCCCTGCTCCGCGGCGGTAATGGCCGCAAACATCCCAGCTGGGCCACCGCCAATCACCAGAACATCACACATCATGGTCAACCGCCTGTTTCTCGTATACATCATACTCGTCCCAGATCCGCTCCAGAGTCTCGAAAGTACGGGCGATTTCCCGTTCCTTTTTGGCCGCAATGGCAACGATCAGGGCGTTGATCATGCTTAAAGGGGCCACCAGGCTGTCTACCAGAGAAACCATGTCGCTCTTGGCCACCAGCACATGATCACAGCACTGACCAAGAGGAGAAAGCTTGCTGTCGGTAATGCCGATGACCGTGGCCCCGGCGGAACAGCAATACCGGGCACCCTTGGTGGTGGAAGCGGAATACCGGGGGAAGCTGAACGCGATCACCACGTCCTCCGGCCCTACGCTGACCATCTTTTCAAACATTTCACCCTGGCTGACACCGGTGATCACATGGACATTGTTGAACATATAGTTCAGGTAGTACCCCAGAAACTCTGCCAGCGGCGCAACGGAACGAACGCCCAGAATAAACACCCGCTTGGCTTTCAAAATGGCATTGACGGCATTTTGAAACTCCTCCCGGCTGACGTTTTCCTCGGTCTGGCGCAGCTTTTCAATATCGGCATGGATGACCGTGGAAATCACATCCTGGTCTTTCATCCGGTCATTGGCCACCTCGATGCGCTGCACGGAGGTCAGGCGGTTCAGCACCATTTCCTGCATGGCTTTTTGCATACTGGGATAGCCGTCAAAGCCCAGGTCCACCGCAAACCGAACCACCGTGGACTCGGAAACGCCCACGTTCTGGGCAAGTTTATTGGCGGTCATAAAGGCCGCTTTATCATAGGATTCCAGGATATATTGGGCAATACGCTTCTGACCCTTGGAGAATCCGGGCATGTCTTGTTTTAAATTGGAAAGAATATCACTGCTCACGTGATAGCCCCTCTTTCTATGTACGTTGTTCTGCCGGTGGTAAACCGTATTCTTTTGTCATTCTAACAAATCCCGCGGTATTTTGCAAGCGGTTCCCGGATAACAATTCCTAACTATTTTTTAAGTTCCCGTATTTCCGGCTCTGTAAGATAACGCCATTTCCCCTCCGGCAGATTTCCCAGGCAAAGGCTGCCCTCTCCGATTCGTTTCAGCCGCAGCACCTGCATTCCCGCCGCCTGGCACATTCTGCGGACCTGGCGGTTGCGGCCCTCATGGATCACCACTTCCAGCCGGGCCTTTTGGCCCCTGGACTCCAAGAGCCGGACCTTGGGCGGGCGGATCTGATAGCCGTCCAGCACAATGGGTCTTGCAAGCAGTTCTTCTTTTCCCGGCTCAAAACCGGAAACCAGCACACGGTAGGTTTTCTCGATTTCGTGGCTGGGGTGCATCAGGCGGTTGGCAAAGTCCCCATCATTTGTAAAGAGCAGCAGCCCCTCAGAGTCCATATCCAGCCGTCCAATGGGGTACACCCGCACCCCGCAATCTGCCACCAGGGAGGCGGCATCTGGCCGTCCCTTTTCATCCCGCAGGGTGGTAACGTAACCCCGGGGCTTGTGGAGCATCAGGTAGATGGGCTTTTCTTCCCCGGGCAGGGGGCGGCCATCCACAAGGATTTTATCGCTATCCGGGTCCGCCGTGGCCCCCAGCTCTGCCGGAAGACCGTTTAACGTGACCCGGCCCGCCCCGATCCATTTTTCAGCCTCCCGGCGGGAACACAGGCCCCTGGCGGAAAGGATTTTTTGCAGTCGTTCTTTCATTGTTTTCTCCCAATTTTCCAAAAGGGCTTCTTGGCAGGAAGCTCCTTTTCAACCGTTTCTCCGTAAACAAGCCCTACTTTTCCGATGACCTTTCCGGAAAGCAGCACATAGGCCCACCCGGCCTCACCCCCCTGAACCACCGGGGCATAGACAAACTCCCGGCCCCCCAGTACGATTTGAGGCTGTTCCTCCCGGCCCAGGGCATAGGTAAAATCCTGGGAAGAGAGCAGCCGGACAGTGCCTTCGCCGCCCATCAGCTGACGTTTTCCCAGCTGTTCCCCGGCACTGATCAGGAGCCTTGGCGCAAAGTCCTCAAAGCCCCGGTTCAAAAGGGCTTCATGGTCCTGCCAGTCCTGGGGGGCATCCATGGTGGCCGCCACCAATCTGCGGCCCTGCCTCTGGGCGGTGGATACCAGAATCCGCCCGGCGGAACGGGTATAGCCTGTTTTAATACCGTCTGCCCCGTCTACCAGCCACAGAAGCTTATTGTGATTTTTCAAATACCGCTTCCCCACCGTAACGTTCTTTGTGGATACGGTTTTTGCAAAAATCGGGTTTTCCATGGCATAGGCCCCCAGCTTTGCCAAATCCCGGGCCGTAGAATAGTGGTCCGGGGCATCCAGGCCGTTGGGGTTTGCAAAATGGGTATCTGCAAGGCCCAGCAGCCGGGCCTTGTCGTTCATCCGCTCCACAAAGCCCTCTGCCGTTCCCCCGCAGTAAATGGCCAGGGCTACCGCCGCATCGTTGCCGGAGGAGAGCATCAAGCCGTAAAGAAGTTCCTGTATGGTAAGCACCTCGCCCTCCTGCAAATACATGGAGGAACCCTCAATGCCCACCGCCTCCCGGGGGATGCGCATTCGGTCTAAAACGTTACACTGCTCACAAACCAGCAGTGCCGTCATGATTTTTGTTGTACTGGCCATGGACGCCCGTTCTCCGGGGCTTTTCTCATAGAGCAGCCGCCCACTGACAGGCTCCAAAAGCACCGCCCTTTTGGCGGACACTGCCTCTGCCCGCTGGGGCAACAGCAAAACGGCAGCCAGGATGATAGCTGCCGTTTTGGCCAAAATTGATCTCATGTTCCTCACCCGTGGCTAGAATGCCCGGAAAAGGACGCATTATTCCGGTTTCTTCTCAAACAGCGCAGAGATGCGATCCAGGGTCTCCGGAACCATTTCCACGATCCGGTCAGCAGTGGTATTGGCAGGCTCCGCAATGGTCAATATCCGCACATTGCCCTCTTTCACCACCAGGAAGCACACCGGCGTAACCTTGACACCGGCACCCACGCCGCCGCCAAAGGGATTCTGGGTCGGGGCCTTGCTGGATACAAAGTCCGAACCGCCGCCGCCCAGGCCAACGCTGATTTTGGACACGGGAATGATGGTAATGCCGTCTGCCGTCTGGATGGGCTGGCCTACCACCGTATTGGAATCCACCATTTCACGAACTTTCGCAATGGTGCTTTCCAGCATATTGGGAAGTTTCTCACTCATTGACTTGCACCGCCTTTTTCTTCTTCATATCTAAAAACTGTTTTACTATTCGAATACCGTAGCGAATAACCAGCCCCAGGAGCCGCCCCAGGGTGATGGTCAAATCCATAGCAAAGACCACCCGGGTCTCGTTGCCCACAAAATCGCATTCCACCTGCACGTCCCGCTTTTTGATTACAAAGGCACGGTCCAGTTGGGGCATCAGGCATCCCACCGCCGCCCAGGCTCTGCCATAGTACACCGCCAGATCCGCCGGGTCATCCCCTGCCATGATCAGGTGGAACGTCAGGTGGTCCACTCGCAGTTTTCGCCGCAAATCTCCCAGAAAATCCAGGCCGGTTTGAATCAGGGGCAGGAAACGCTTCCAGTCGCCCCCGGGCTTTTTGGGGGATGGCTCCTGCCCAGGCTTTGTTGTTACCTGGGCTTCCGGCTTTTGTTTTTGCTTTTTGGGCCGGTGCAGCAGCCTATGGAGCCGGCCTGACATGGGGTAAAGCCCCAGCCGGAACACGCTCACCAGCAGCACCGCCTCCGGTCCTCCGGCATCATAGCGAAGCCGCAGCCCCAAAGGCACACACCCCAGCAGCACCAGGATGGCCAGAAAAATCAGCCAGCCCATTTAGGTTGCCTCCGGGGAGGCCCCCGCTTCCTGCCCTTCCTCCGGCAGCTCGATTGGCTCACCAAAGGCGATTTTCTCAATGGGCGGCAGCTCCTCTAAGGATTTAAGGCCAAAGGTCCTTAAAAAATCCGGCGTGGTTTTATATTGAATGGGCCGCCCGGGTACGTTGAGCCGTCCGGCCTCCTCGATGAGTTTTTTATTCAGCAGTGCCGCCACGGAATAAGAGCTGTCCGCTCCCCGGATCTGCTCCACCATGGC
This sequence comes from uncultured Oscillospiraceae bacterium, assembly GCA_934593275.1. GTDB lineage: Bacteria > Bacillota > Clostridia > Oscillospirales > Oscillospiraceae > Faecousia. The sequence goes on from CAKTQE010000002.1 coordinate 27,194, forward strand.
TTTGGTGGCGGGCTGATAATAGGCAATGATGGTCAGTGTTTCCAGCTGGGAAGAAGAAAGCTTCGGGGGCTTTCTGGTTTCCAGGGCCTTGGTGATATAGTCCGCCATTTCGCCGGAGGACACCATCTGATAGCCCTGCTCCAGCCGGAGGATCCGAATACCCCGACGGTCATAGGCCAGTTGGTCTGCCAGAGCATCCACGGCCTTTACAATATCCTGGGGGTCTGTTTCCAGGGTCTGGGCCAATCGGGAGACCTCTACCCGCTCCCCGGCGGCAAAGAGAATGGCTTCGATGATTCTTTGCAGCTGTTCTAGTTCCATTAGCCTTGTACTCCTTCCGCAATGTTCCGGTCCAGCAGCCGGACATTTGGGTTTTCTCCGCTGGTATCGTCCTCTAAGGTAATGGCATTGGTCTTGCACAGTTCCAGAATGGCCAGGAATGTTGCCACCACCTCAGACCGGGTCTTGTTGCCCCGGAACAGAGACTTGAGTTTTTCCACACCCCTCAGAAGCAGTTGCCGCAGCACCTCTCCGGATTTCCGGGCCACGGGATAGGGTTCTTTGCCAACGATGCCCTTAAAATTCTGGGTCGGCGGCGGAAGCTGCCGCTGGCTCCGCTCTGTGATCATCTCCAACGCCCGCAACAAATCCCGGACGTCATGCTGATACCGGTAAGCCCCCGCCTTTTTCAGCGGCTCCGGCTCCTTGGTAAACAGGCACCGGCCAATTTCGTTTCGGGGTTCCAGTTCCGCCACCGCCACACGAATTTGCTCCATGGCCTCTCTGCGGCGGCGTTCAATCAGCCCCTGCCGCAGCTGGTCCAGCTCATCTTCCGCCTCCTGCTGCTCCGCGGCGGACAACAGCATCTTGGTTTTGATCAGCATCAGGTGGGATGCCATGGTAATAAACTCACTGGCAATTTCCATATCCAGCCGCTTCATTTCGTCCAGATAGGCCAGATACTGCTCTAAAATCGCCGTAATGGATACATCCTGGATCTCAATTTTGTTTTTGCTCAGCAGTAAAAAGATAACATCCAGAGGGCCTTCAAAATCCGCCCGTTCTTCCGTCCGGGTGTGGACAATGCCCTCCAGGTGATATTGGGGTTCCGACATAGATCCCGTTCCTCTCCCTTTGCGGCGGCTTTCTCCGGGAAAATCCCGGTTTCTCCAGGGTTTTCCCACCGCCAAGTTCAATTGATATATGTTTTTGGTATTATACCACCCTTTTCCCTACTTCGCAAGCATAGAATAAAAAAATATACAATCTGTATCAAAACGATTGCAATTTCCGACAAGGTGTGATAAGATACCCCTAGAAAGAGACCGTTGGAGGGATAAAAGTGGGTAAGAAAAATCGGTATCGCGCGCTGGAGAAGCTTATGACCGAGCTTCTTTTGGGAGATGCTCTTGTTTTTGTGCTGTTTTTGGTGTTCTCCGCCAAAGGCTGGAATGTTGTGCGGGTCATTGCCGCCACCGTTTCGATCCTTACTTCTGTTTTGTCCCTGGGCTGGCTGTTCATCACCGGCGAACTGATCCGCAGAAGAAGCTTCTGGATGGTAACAGGCTTTGCAAGCATCTTCCTGTGCCTGCTCATCTCCCTGATTCTCAAATACCCCTGCCCGCCCATTGCGTAAAAGAAAATATCGGGCCTGAACGGAATCACCCGCTCAGGCCCGGTTTTTTATTGCATCCCCATTGCGCCCAGGGCTGCGTTGCTCATTTTGATTCAGATTTCCGTGATACTTTATTTGCTATTGGAAATCGCAATCGTGCATCTTAGCCTTTAATAAAAGTGTAAGTCCTATCAAACTTGTCGCTATGTTCATTTATATTGTGGGCTACAATAATGATCATGGAATTGATTTTTCCCAAATTATTCAAGAATTTTTCAATTACGGCATTATTCATTGCAGAAAAAGGTTCGTCTAGTAGAATAATTTTCTTCTGACTACATAATGCTCTTAGCAGACCTACTACTTGCTTTTCTCCGCCACTCAATTCACCGCTACAAATGTTTTGCTTAATTTGAGAAATCAACTCTGATGGAAAATAAGATTCATACTCGGACAGTTTTTCTTTGCTATATGTTCCAAATAAAGTAACATTGTCAATGTATGAAGCTTTAAACACGATGGTTGATTGTGGCGAATAAGTATTTAAACCATCAATATTCACGCACTCAATACCGTCATATTGAATTGCGCCACAATCCGGCTCATAGAATTTCATCAGCATTCGAAATAGGACACTTTTTCCAATTCCGTTCTCTCCAATGATTAAATACTTTTTAGGAAAAATAAATTCCATATCCGGAATTTCAATATTTACTTCTCCAAAAGACTTTTTAACATCTGTTACAGTGATCTTCTGTATGTTCTTAAGAGGCTTCAAATTTGATTCGCTTTTTTTAGTTGAGATCTCGATTAGTTTTTCTTGAATTTTCTTGACGGACTTCACTCGACCAATATTCAAGCTTAATTCATAAATCGGATCCGTAAATTTTGTGCTATACACAAAAGCGGCTGTAGCCATACCAACAGTAATTCTGTTTGAGAACAACAAAAATGCAATAACTATAAAAGAAACAACTGCAACAAGCTCAGTTGAACCGCCATTCAAAACCATTGAGAGGCTATTGAGTTTTCGAAAATACATATTATCGTTTAAAAGAGAGTCTAAATCATTTTCATTCTTTCTTTTTATGGTTTCAACTCCGTTCTTATCCATTATTTCATGTGCTTCAAAATAGGTTTTTAATTTTGATGTGTATTTGCCAACACTGTTTGAATAATTTCCATTACGCTTTGATAATTCGTTAGCTGTGATCCACGGAACAAACACAGCAAATACTGAACACCCAATTATTGCTATTGTAATAACTGGATTCACAAAAACAATTAAAGAACCACCAAAAACAACAATCATGATAAGACTTCGATAAATAGCTAGTAGCGGACTCAAATAATTCTGTATCATCTCTGTTATATCATTCGATTGCATTGATAAATACTCGCCAGTATCATAACAATTAAAATCTTGATAATTCTTATCGTACACAGCATTAAAAAAGTCTTTCTTTATTGCCTTTTCAAATTTTACCCGTCTGAAGTCTGCTGCACGATTTCCAGAATAACAGGCAAATAAATATGCAATAAACAGCAAAAAATAAACCAAACTGATAAATCCGATTTTCTTCATTCCGTCTTGATAATGATCAATCAAGTAACCTGGTAACAGCAGTATTACAGAATTTATTGCTGTTTCTATACAATAACAGAGAATACTAAGAATGACATATCCCTTTATCGTTTTCAAATATTTTCTCATTGCTGATCTTTCCAATCTGTTCTCGATCTCGCTGTCTGTATAGGTTCATTATATCATGCAACATTCAGAGAGTCCAGTACTCAGAATCACTGTAAAATCCGATTTTCAGAAATTCTCCTAAAAATTCTTAAAATTCCCCTCTTTGGCCTCACCAAATAAAAAACCACCCCGTGGGGGTGGCGTGGGTCGGAAAGTGGTACGGAGCCGTGGGGAATCGAATACATTATGGTGTGCATTTCGTCTAGCCGAAATGCACCAGAGTGCCGCTGGCACTCTGATTTAGATGGGTTCGATTCCCCTCTTTGGCTCCACCAAATAGTAAATCCACCCCTTGGGGGTGGATTTACTATTTGGTGGAGCCGAGGGGAATCGAACCCCTGTCCGAAAGCAACTTGGAAAGAATCTCTCCGGGCGCAGTTTGTTATTTACATTCCCTCATCCCGGCGGGAACAAACACCCTACGGGAATTGGTAGCTTCATGATGCATGGTATGCGCAAAGCTTAGCGTACGCACGGGCTCCACTCAAATCACACCCGAGCCCGGCTCGTGGACCTTCCGGGGCGGATGGGCGCCTAATTAGGCAGCCAGGGCAACAGTATTGTTGTCAGTTAAATTTAAAAAGTTACCCGTTTTATCGTGGTCAGGTGCCACGGCCCGCTATTCCAGCCTCACTACCCCCGTCGAAACCAGTACGGCCCCGTATGGAAGAAAAGTGCTGGGGTTTCCGCCGGGGAATAGTCCCCGGCGGGAAATGTTAAATCAGAACCGGCCGTAGGGATCCGGCAGCTTCTTGGGTTCGGGATAAGTCTCGCCGTGGGTGTCCACGGTGATGGAAGCGATTTTCTGCTCTGCCACAGGGCGGTCATTGGGTCCGGTCTTGGTAGAGGCAATGGCATCCACCACGTCCATGCCGGAGGTCACCTTGCCGAAAGCAGCATACTGGCCGTCCAGGTGCTTGGCATCCTCGTGCATAATGAAGAACTGGCTTCCTGCGGAGTTGGGAGAAGAGGACCGGGCCATGCTGAGTACACCGCGCTTGTGCTTGAGGTCATTCTTCACACCGTTGAAGAAGAACTCGCCCTTGATGCAGTAGCCGGGGCCGCCCATGCCGGTGCCATCGGGGCAGCCGCCCTGAATCATAAAGCCGGGAATCACCCGATGGAAAATCAGGCCGTCATAGTAATTGTGGTTGGCCAGGTCAATAAAGTTGTAAACGCTCTGGGGGGCTTTCTCGGGGTACAGTTCGCCCTCGATCACGCCGCCGTTTTCCATTGTGATTTTAAAAGTAGGATTCATTGTTACCGCTCCTTCATTGCACGCTCGATCTGCCGCTTTGCATCCCGCTCCGCAGCAGAGGCACGCTTATCATATAGTTTTTTTCCCTTGCACAGACCGACTTTCACCTTTACCCGGCTGCCCTTAAAATAGACGGACAGAGGGATCAGGGAATAACCGTCCTGCTTGACTTTTCCAAGCAAGCGCATAATTTCCCGCTTGTGCATCAGCAGTTTTCTGGGACGTTTTTCGTCCCGATTGAAAATATTGCCATGGTCATAGGGAGAAATGTGCATCTGGTTCAGGATCAGTTCCCCGTTTTTGATGCCGCACCAGGCATCTTTCAGGTTTAATGTACCTGCCCGGATGGATTTGACCTCCGTACCGCACAGCTCGATCCCGGCTTCAAACTCTTCCTCCACGAAATACTCGTGATAGGCCTCCCGGTTCCGGGCCATGACCTTGATACTCTCCTTTTCCAGATTGCTCACCTCACCCATTACATTGATGCCTTTATTATACCATGGCTGTCAAGTCTTCAAACAGCATCTTTTCCAATTCCTGGGGGCTGTCAAAATGGTAGGTACACAGGCGTTCCATCTCCTGGGCAATTTCCGGGCAGCTTTTCCGGCCCCACCCGGCAAAGGCAATGTCACAGCCGGCCTTGCTGGCCATTTCCCAGGCGGGCTTCATATCGTCTACCACCAATAGATCCTTAGGTTCCAGGCCGTAGGTTTCCATGATGCGCTCCAAGGGGTAGGTGCTGGGCTTGCGCTGCTCCTCCGGCAAATCCCAGCCATAAATGGCATCCGGCAGCAGCCCAAAGTGGTCTTTATAATCCCTGGTAATGTTTTCCTCACAGGAGTGAGAAACCACGCAGATTTTTCCCCCGGCCTGCCGGAACCGCTGCAGCAACTCCCGGATGCCGGGATAAGGCAGGGGTCTATGGGTGCGGATATAGGTCTGCCAGCCCTTAAATTCTTCCTCTAAGTCTTGGTCTGTAAAGCCGTACCACTGGCGGCACATCTGGGCAAAGCCCAGGTGGTAGCAGCCGGAGGTATATTTTTCCAAAGAAACCTCCGCTCCCGGACAATAGGTATGAACGGCTTGCTCAAAATAGGGATAATTCACGGTGGCCTCACTCTGGACCGCCGTATCGTCATGGTCCATGACCAAACAGGCGTATTTCATTTCTGGCCGCCTCCCTTCTCTTTTTCGGCTATTATAGCAAACTCGCAGGGTTGCCGCAACCAAAATTTTCCGTTGCAGTTATCGAACGTTTGTGCTATAATAAAAGCAGTGAAAGGAGGTGCCGCCTGGTGGAACAGCTGTTGCAGCCGGTGGATGTGATTGCCCTATGGGGGGCTGACGGGAAAATTCAACCTTTGCGCCTGCGAATGCAGGGGGAGTCCGGACCCCAGCGGGTGGATGTTCTGCAAATTCTCCAGGAAAAGCAATGGAACCGCTACGGCTGGGAGGGTATTCAGTTTCTATGTGTCGTGCAAACCGGTAGTACGCAGTGGGTTGTGACCCTATTCTACAGCCAGCGGCACCGCTGCTGGAGCATCTCCGGCGGTGCCGCATAGTTCTTTTTCTTCTTCCAGATGCCGCTCTAAACGAATACGAATTTTACAAAGCATACTCCGAACTTTTCCCTGAGAAAAGCCGCTTTTTTCGGAAATTTCCTTGGAACTGTCCAAATACCAGTACCGGCAGACAAAGAGGCTGCGCTCTATAGGGGTCAGGGTATTCAAAAAACGTTGAACGCTTTCCAAGTTTTCCAGGCTACCCTCTCCGCTGACACACGCCCCCAGTTCTTCCAAGGCCTGCCGGACCTGACCGCCGCCCTGCTTAAAAGACTGGCGTCTGCGCCAGCGGTCCAAATATTTTGCCGCCGTTTCCCGGATGGCTTCTTCCGAACGGGAAAAATGCAGGCTTAAAATCCCGGTACCCTCCATACAGGCTCCCCCCTTGTAATGTCTCTTACCTATATAGACGGAAAAAGGAGTGGTTTTGTTTCATGTTTTCCGAAAAGTTTTCAGAAAATTCATATCTGCCGGGTTTTTGGATTTTTTACCCTGGGATTGACGATTGGAAGAAAGCAGAGTATAATACAAAGGCAAAGAATAAAAGACGGGATCCGGTTTTGATCCCGAGCAGGAGGCTCCAATGCTGGAACTACAGAACATCGTCTGGTCCCTTCCGGACGGCGAAAAAATCATTAACGGCATCAATATGCGTGCCGGTGCGGGAAAACTCACCGTGGTGACCGGACCCAATGGCGGCGGCAAAACCTCTATCGCAAAGCTGACCGCCGGACTCTATACCCCAGACAGTGGCCACATCCTTTTGGACGGCCAGGACATTACCAAACTGGATATGACCCAGCGGGCCAAGCTGGGCATTGCCTACGCATTCCAAAGCCCCGTGCATTTTAAGGGGCTGACCGTCCGGGATCTACTGGAAATCTCCGCAGAGGAAAAGCTGGACGATGGCAAAATCTGCAATTATCTGAGCAAAGTGGGACTCTGCGCCCAGGACTATATGGAGCGGTCTGTAGATGCCAGCCTTTCCGGTGGCGAGATCAAGCGCATTGAAATCGCCACGGTACTGGCCCGAAAAAATGCCCGGCTGCTGGTATTTGACGAGCCTGAGGCCGGTATTGACCTGTGGAGCTTTACAAGCCTGATTGAAGTATTCCGCAGTCTCCGGGAGGAGCGGGACCGGGCACTGCTGGTGATTTCCCATCAGGAACGGATTTTGGAAATTGCCGATGAGATCGTTGTGATCGCCGCAGGCCAGGTTCGGGCCGCCGGACCCCGGGAGGAGATTCTGCCCACCCTGCTGGCCGGTGAAAAGGCCCCGGGCTGCCCCATTCAGAAACCGTCCTGCTAAAGAAAGAGAGGAGATTTTTATGGAAAAAATTACGGAAGAAATGCTCCAGATCATCTCTGACTTGCAGGGACAATACGGCGGAGCCTATAATATCCGGGAAAACGGCGGCTGCGCCGGAAGACAGTCTACAGAGCATATTCAAATCGACTCCAAAACCGACAACCCCGGTTTGGAAATCCACATTTCTTCGGAAGCCCAGGATGAAACGGTCTATATCCCCGCCTGTGTGACCCATGGCAATGTGGACGATGTGGTTTACAACGACTTTTTTGTCTCCAAGGGTGCCAAGGTGACCATTGTAGCTGGCTGCGGTGTCCATACGGACAATGAGGAAAACGCACGGCACAACGGCATCCATCGGTTCTTCCTGGAAGAAAACGCCCAGGTACTTTACAAGGAAAAACACATCGGCACCGGCAAGGGCCAGGGCATCCGCTCTATTGACCCGGTAACGGAAGCGACCCTGGGGCCAAATGCCCTGCTGGAAATGGACACCATTCAAATTGGCGGCGTAGACCGGACCACCCGGACCACCAAGGCCCGACTGGACACCGGCGCAAGACTCACCATCCACGAAAGCATCCTGACAGAGCTGGACCAGACCGCCCAGACCGAATTTGAAGTCACCATGGAGGGCGACGACTCTGCCGTAGACCTGGTTTCCCGGTCCGTTGCCAAGGGCAACTCCAAGCAGAACTACCACTCCCGCATCATCGGCAACTGCCGCTGCACGGGACACTCGGAGTGCGATGCCATACTGGTAGACCACGGCACCGTCAACGCCGCCCCGGAGCTTTACGCCGGAAACATTGACGCGGGACTCATCCACGAAGCCGCCATCGGCAAAATTGCCGGAGAGCAGATCATCAAACTCCGCACCCTGGGACTGACCGAGGAAGAAGCCGAGGCCAAGATCATTGACGGCTTCCTGAGAGGATAAGGCATCCGCTCTGTCGTTTATAAAGAAGCAGCGTGAAAAAGTCCGGGCAGAAAACTGTTCGGACTTTTCTTGCATATTTCAAAACTATGGTAGAATTGTTCGTTCGTTTATGGTAGAATTTGAATACGGAAGTTGGACAACAAATCAGGATTTCGGAGGTAGTTATGGCTTTTGATTTTAAGAAAGAATATAAAGAATTCTATATGCCCAAAAACAAACCGGAAATCGTACTCGTTCCAAGAGCAAATTATATTGCAGTCAGAGGAACAGGCGATCCGAACGAAGAGGGCGGGGCTTATCAGCAGGCAATCGGCGTATTATATGCAGTCGCCTACACTCTGAAAATGAGTTATAAAACAGATCATAAAATTTCCGGTTTTTTTGAATATGTTGTTCCACCGCTTGAGGGTTTCTGGTGGCAAGAACATACAGACGGCGTGGATTATACCGACAAGTCCACTTTCAACTGGATTTCCGTTATCCGCTTGCCTGATTTCATAACGAAAGAGGACTTTGAATGGGCCGTTGAAGCCGCAACGGAAAAGAAAAAGCTGGATTGTTCCTCGGCAGAACTGATGACCATCGATGAGGGCTTGTGCGTACAAATCATGCACTTGGGGCCATTTGATGAGGAACCCGCAACCGTTGCACTCATGGATGCGTATTTGGAGCAAAACGGATACACAAACGATCTGAATAAGGAAAGATTACATCACGAAATCTATCTGTCCGATGCGAGAAAGGTTCCTCCGGAAAAATGGAAAACGGTGATCAGACATCCTATAAAGAAATTGTAAACTTCCCATTTGATGAACCGGGAAACTCGTTATTTGGTGATTTGGGTAAATTCCTGTTTGCCTAACTGATTTGCGTACTTTTGATTGCAACCAGTTTTTGAACTGGTTGCCGCCAAATGCCACCGGCATTTGGCATTTAATTGGGTTCGAATCCTGTCACGGGCAAAAAAATGAACACCACCCAAAAGGTAGTGTTCTTTTTTTGGTCCGAGTGACTGGATCGATAGCTGGCTTTGCGGCGGCAAAGCCATATGGTTGCAACCAGTTTTTGAACTGGTTGCCGCCAAATGCCACCGGCATTTGGCATTTAATTGGGTTCGAATCCAGTCACGGGCAAAAAAAAGAACACTACCCAAAAGGTAGTGTTCTTTTTTTGGTCCGAGTGACTGGATTCGAACCAGCGGCCTCTTGAACCCCATTCAAGCGCGATACCAAACTTCGCCACACCCGGATATTAACGTTGCTGTTCCCTGACAGCTCGAATATATTAACACAGTATTCATAAAATGTCAAGCATTATTTTCCTCCTCCGCCGAAAAAGGCGGAGGAGGTGTTTTTGAGGCGAATTACTCGCCCCGCTCACTGCTGACCACCTTGCCGATGTTCCACAGGTGGACAACGGTTTCCTCGGCGGAACGCTTTTCTTCTTCGTTGGCGTACTCCACAAAAACCGTGTGGGCAGAGCAATCCACGCACTCTACCTGCACATTCCAGCCGCCCTCATGCAGCAGCATTCCGGGGCCACGGCAAATGGGGCATTCTTCCAACATCATTTTCTCGTCCATCATTACATTCTCCTTATCGAAATATATTTTTCTGACTGTCGTAAATTTCTTCTCTTGCCACATGGCAAAAGTCCGGGGCCAGCTCCGGCAGATAGACCTTGATGGCCTCCAGCAATTGATTAGGGTTCAGGGTGGGATTCTGGCAGCAGATACAGGCGTTCAGCAGCAGCTGCCCCGCTCCCCCCTCCTCCAGGCACAGGCCGTGGAGCATGGGGATAATATCTTGCTCCACAGTGCCGTTCTTGCCCTTTTTGGAAACCACCAGGCTTTCCCTGGAAAAGAGGGCCAGAATGGCTTCCATGGCACCCTGGGGGATGCCCCGGTCATATTCCAGGGTGAGTCTGCATTGAAGCAGGGCCAGATCCCGGAGCTTCCGGCCCCCCTGATAGCAAGCAAGGCCCTTGACACCGGGTACCAGGCAAGCATTGAGCCGATGCAAGATTTCTTCCTCCGGCACCGGTTCCCCTTCCAAATCAAAGTCCAGCAGTTCACACTGACTTTCCACCCCTACAGACAACGGCAGGGCAATGGATACCGAGGGTCTTGGGTTAAAGCCCTTGGTATGAGTCAGGGGCAGCCCCGCCCGCTTAAAGGAACGCTGAAACACCCGCATCAAATCCAGGTGGGACATCCAGACGGCGGTACCGGTTTTCTCAAATAAAAGTCTAATCATCGCACCGGACCTCCTTGAGCAGCTGGGAAGCACCGCACCCGGCGCAGCCATGGCGGCAATCCGGGGTCACCCGCCCCTCGTAGGCCTCCCGCCGTTCCCGCAGCAAAAATTTCTTGGTAACGCCTACATCGATCATATCCCAGGGCAGAATCTCGTCCTCCCCGTAGCCACGGACGGTGTAGAAATCCGGGTCCACGCCGCACTTTTGGAAAGCATCCTGCCACAAATCGTAGCGGAAATACTCGTCCCAGCCGTCCAGCCTGGCCCCCTGTTTCACGGCCTCCTCGATCACGGGGCCAAGACGGCGGTCACCCCGGGCAAACACCGCTTCCAGGCGGCTTAAGTCCGGGCTGTGGTAATCATATTCAATGGATTTGGAATAGAAATGGTCTTTAAGCAGCTTGCACCGGCGCAAATACTCCTGAGGCGTGATCTGCCGCTCCCACTGGAACGGCGTATGGGGCTTGGGTACAAAATAGGCCGTGGCCACATGGACCCGCAAGCCCCGCTTTTTGTTGACGGCGTGTTCTTTCCAGGCCTGGATGACCTTGTAGACCAGCTCCGCAATGCCCAATACGTCCTCATCGGTTTCCGTAGGCAGACCCAGCATGAAATAGAGTTTGACGCTGCTCCATCCCCCGGCAAAGGCCTGGGTACAGGTGGTCAGAATTTCTTCCTCTGTCAGGTTCTTATTGATCACATCCCGCAGCCGCTGGGTTCCCGCTTCCGGGGCGAAGGTCAGGCCGGATTTCCGAACCGCCTGAAGTTTCTCCATCAGTTCCCGGGAAAAGTTGTCCGCCCGCAGGGATGGCACCGACAGGGAAATGTGGTTTGCCTCACAGTAGGGCAGCATCTGGTCTGTCAGTGCTTTCAATCCCCGGTAATCCGAGGTGGAAAGACTGGACAAGGTGACTTCGTTGAAGCCCGTGTTTTCCATCAGCTGCCGGGCCTGGTCATACAAGACCTCCGGGCTTTTTTTCCGCACCGGGCGGCAGGAAAAGCCCGCCTGACAGAAGCGGCAGCCACGGATACAGCCACGGAACACCTCTAAATTGGCCCGGTCATGGACGATTTCTGTAGAGGGGACGATCATTTCCGTGGGGAAATAGGCGGTATCCAGGTTTTCAACGATCCGTTTTGTAACCACCTCCGGGGCATCGTTCACCGGGATCACCGCCCGCAGAACACCCTGGTCATCATATTGGTGGGTATAGAAAGAGGGTACATAAACCCCGGGGATTTTAGAGACCTCTTTCAGGAATTGGTCTTTTTCCCAGTTGCCCTGTTTGGCTTTTCGGTAGCAATCCAGGATTTGGACGGTGCTTTCCTCCCCCTCTCCCAGGGAAAAGAAATCCACAAACTCCGCCAGGGGTTCCGGATTAAAGGCACAGACACCACCGGCAAAGACCATGTTTTTTAAGTCTTTCCGCTCTTTGGCGTGGAGTGGAATACCGGAGAGCCGGAGCATATTCAAAATATTGGAATAGGACATTTCATAGCCAATGGTAAAGGCCACCATGTCAAAATCCTTTACCGGGTCCTGGCTTTCCAAGGCCCACAGGGGCAGATCGTTTTCTACCATGGCCCGCTCCATATCCCCCCAGGGGGCAAAGACCCGCTCGCACCATACATCCGGGATCCGGTTCATGACCCCGTATAAAATCCGCATTCCCACATTGGACATGCCGATCTCATAGGTGTCCGGGAAGCAGAACGCCACTCGCAGGGCCACATCTTCCTTGTTCTTGCAAATCTGCCCCCATTCACCGCCTACATATCTTGCAGGCTTTTGAACCGTGGGCAGAATGCGGTTTTTGAGTTCTGTCATCTTGTTACCTCTTTGGAATTGGTAGCCCTATTGTACTCTGAGTTTGCCATCTTTGCAAGTGATATTTCCAACAGCCATCCAAAGAACCAGAACGGCCCCAGGGTACAGGCCCAACCAAAGAAGCCCCAGCCCCGCCAAAGCCCCTGCCAAGGCCCCGACCCGGCGGCAGATTTTCAAAGCCACCCCCTCGGAATGCCGGAATCGGATCAGGCAAAAAAGAATGCGCCCACCATCCAGAGGGTAAATGGGCAGCAGATTATAAAGGCCCTGGAACAAACCGCATAGGGCGAGCCTGGGAAAGCATCTTCCCAGCAGCAGCAGTCCCAGGCTTCCCACCGGACCCGCTGCCGCTGCCAACAGCTCCCGGCCATTGGAGAGTCCCCCGACCTCCATCGTGGCCCCTCTTTCCCCCAGCCGGATATCCCCCAGGGAACCGCCCAACGCCACGGCAGCGGCCCCATGGCACAGTTCGTGAAATAGAGCCGCCGTCACCGCCGCCAGAAGCCAGGAAATGGGCAGCACCAGCAGTGCCAGAGCCAGCAGCACACAGCCCCAACCTGACACCTGTACCCTACCCAATTCCGGCTCCCCGCAGGATGCTCTGGCAAAACACCGCCACAGCCTGTCCGGGCGCAACCCCCTGCCGCAGCCCCAAAAGCAGCTGACCCAGGGCCTCCTTGGTCACCTGAGGATCCCCGGGCAGCAGCAGTTCTTCCAAAACATGCTGAGGAAGAAACAGCACCGTCAGCAAAATCACGGCGGCAATAATCAGAAAAACCTTTTTGTGCCTTTTCCGGGGTCCATACTCAATACGGTAGCCCATAGCCTCCCCTCCCCCACAATATATGCCAGGCAACAGGAAAGCATACCGATGATTTCTAAAAAATCGTTTACCCCTTGACATCCCGACAATTATTGAGTATAATACTGGGGCTATCGGGGTGTGGCGAAGTTTGGTATCGCGCTTGGTTCGGGTCCAAGAGGCCTCGGGTTCGAATCCCGACACTCCGACCATATTCAGTAAAACGCTGGAATCTCTAGAGGATTTCGGCGTTTTCCTTTTCCGTAAGGAAACAGAGCGTGAATACCAGATTTTGACAGATTTCACAATAGAATGAATCGTTTTCCTGTTGGAACGGTCTGATTTTTGTTAAAAAGAGAGAAATATAGAAAAATCGCGTGAAAAGTTTAGAAAAAGGTTGAATATATATATATATGTATAATTATGTGTGCGGAAGTTCTGTTTTATCAGGACACGCACACTTTTTTTGTTTATGGGAGGAATAACAAATGCGTATCGTGTTGGATACCGGCAAGAAAACAATCACCGTGCCGTGGAAAACCTGACGCAAAAGCTATAGAAAACAATCTTTGTTGTGTCTATAAACAAAAAACCGAAAGGAATGCTGCGCATATTGTAATGGACGCACAAAATACATGAAACGAGGAAAGAGAACATGGAAAAAATGATTGCGCTGCTTCTGGCGGCGGTAATGTGCCTGAGCCTTGCGGCTTGCGGAGGTAACGCTGAGGATGGTTCTAAAACATGTGATTCGGATATGTTTCCTGTAGGCGTTTGGATTAGCTTGTATTCGGGAGAAACGCTTACACTTAATAGCGACAATACAATGTCTATTGGTAGTAGCTCTGGAACATGGTCGCTAACAGATTCCTGCTTGACATTAAACTACACTATCCAAGAAAACGGACGCACAATAGAGGTATATTGCGATATAGTAGAAGAAAACGAGTATAAATTGTTAAGAAGGCAGTCAGTAGGTAAGCTGGACGGGACAGCCACAAGCTTTACACAGGAAGAATACTACGCAGAGGACGATATAGGAGAAATCAAGCAGTCTGTTTCTAAGACAATAGGCGATACTGTGTCAACCGATATTCTGGAATTGTCACTGAATAATGTGGAATTATCTTATTATGCGGCTGGCGCGGTCACAAGTACATCTGATGGACGAACAACGAATGTTCATGGAGCTTGTTCTCCCTTAGAAAGTGGTGGTTACTATACTGCAAACAAAGGGCGCACACTGGTATGCTTAGACTTCACGTTAACAAATACAGATAGGAGTAGTTTAAGAACAGACCAATATATTTTAACGTTTTCTGTAATACAAAATGGTGATTATGCAGTTGTAAGAGGATATGACTTAAACAATGCGGACGGTAGAAATGGATTGAATTTATCGCATATGCCAATATCTACAAATGGGCAAGATTTTAAAACGAATGGCACAACAAGTATAATTATAAAAGCAGGAGAGACTGACCGAATTAAATGTGTTGGTATCATAGGATTTGACGCAGACATTTCCGGTTCATTTGAATTAATCGCACAAATTAAGAATTCGGATGGAGAAGTAGAAAAGTTTATTTACGCAATCGAGAAGTAAACGAAGTATAGGAGCGGGGCGCGTGTCCCGCTCCTTTTCCTATATGTTTCATTAGGGTATACTCAAACTGCACCATAAAATACAAACAGGCCGGTTGGGAAACACCTATTTGTTCCGGGGGCAGTATAGCGTGTAAAAAAGAAAAACAGTACACTTTTTGAGAGGCAAAACCTGCCCCTCTGGTTTTGTGTACTGTTTTTGGGGTATAATTGGTCGCTTTTTCCTTGGCATGTGCCAAAAAGATGGGCCGCCTCGAACGATTTTGAAAAATCGTTTTGAGACAGCCCATCTTGCTTTTATTCTTTGCCTCTGTCAGGCGTTTTTCTGTGCCATCATGGCCCGATGCTGAATCATCTGGGCGGTGATGGAAATGGCGATCTCTGCCGGGGTCTGGGCCAGAATGCTCAGGCCGATGGGGGTGGTGATGCGCTCCAAATCCTGGTCTGTGCAGCCGAATTCCTCTTTCAGGCGGCGGAACACACCAGCTTTTTTGTGTGCGCTGCCAATAACACCGATGTAAGAGGCGGGGGTGCGGAGGATTTGGGCTTGCAGCACCGTGTCATAGGAGTGGCCCCGGGTCATGATGCAGACCAGGTCCTTTTCTGTAACGGTAATAAAATCACGGATCCGCTCAAAGTCCACCAATAGCACCTGCTCTGCCTGGGGGAACAGCCCCCGGTTGGCAAATTCCGGACGGTCATCCATAACAACGCAGCGGAACCCCACACGGGCCAGCACCGGAACCAGCTCTTGGGCCACATGGCCGCAGCCCAGGACATAGACCCGACTGGAAGAACTGATTTGTTCCAGGAAGTATTCTCTTCCCTCCAAGGTCAGCCGTCCGGGGATCTGGCCCAAGGGCCTGGGGAATTGCCCCACGGTGGGTACCTGGCCGTCTTCTCCGCAGACATCCAAGCGGCCATTCTCGCAGAGTTCCTCCACCAGCCACACATCCCGGCCCTCCTCCATGGCCCTATCTGCCTGACGGGCAATGTCGATGGCCTGGGCATCGTGGGCGGCGATAAAGTGGAAATAAACACTGCAATTGCCGCCGCAAATCATGCCAAGATTCTGAACATCATCCCGGGTCAGGGTAAAATCCTGGCCCCGGGATGTTTGTTCTTCCAGGACTTTCTGGGCGATTTTCATGGAGCGATACTCCACCGCACCGCCGCCGATGGTGCCGCAGATGCGGCCCTCCTGACCCACCAGCATTCTGGCTCCCGCCCCTCGGGGCGTTGCACCGGAAGAAGTGATAACCGTCACCAGCACCAGGTCTTCCCCTTGCTCCAGCCGCTGCCGGATTTCATGGAACATTTTTTTCATTGATTGACCTCCTTAAATGGGTACACTTCCGATTTCTTCTACAGTCCAGTCTCCGTTTTCCCAGCAAAGCCGGGTCACGGAGCCATAGGGAAGGGACACGGTTCTGATATTTTCCATCGGAATTTGTTGAATGCCGCAAAGAAAAGCACGGATCACCGTCAGGTGGGCGACCACCGCCACACTTTCCTGGGTTTTTCCTAGGATTTCTTTTAACGCACCCTCAAACCGCCGGGCGCATTCTTCCAGAGGTTCCCCACCGGGGGGCGGCAAGGTGGGGTCGTCTCCCCGCAGGGCATAGAGGCTCGGCCATCTTTTTTCGATTTCGGAAAAAGGCAGCCTCTCCCAGATACCGGCATGTTGCTCCCGCAGGTCGGGGTGGATGCGCAGCAGAATGTCCATGGCCCGGGCCGTATCCAAAGCCCGGAGCAAAGGACTTGTATAGCATTGCCGGACTCCTTTGGCCCGGAGATAGGCCCCGGCAAGACGGCCCTGGTTTTCCCCCTCCCGGCTCAGGGGAATGTCCGTAATGCCGATACAATACCGGCCCGGGCCGGGAAACACCGGCGTTCCGTGGCGGACCAGGTACACATGGCGTGGCTTTTCCAAATCCTTGACCATGGCGTTCCCCCTTTATTTCAGAATATGCCGCTTGCCCGGATACAAAGGGCGGTCATCACAGGACGCGGCAGAGGTTTCAATGTGGATGGATAAATTCGGATACAGAGAACGGGCAGCGGAATAGAGTTGGTTTTCCTGCCCGGGAAGCAATGTTTTTGCGCAGATGTATAGCCCATTTTCACACCGGGCGGTGTAGTCCACAAGGGCAGGGACGGAAAAGAGAGTGCTGTCCAATGCCTCTATGGAAACTGTTTTCTCAAGCCTTGACACCGGGCCAATACGCCGGGTGATGCCGCCACAGGGACAAGGGGGCAGGAAACGGGTATAGTCCCCGGTGCGGTATCGGATCAGGGGCATGGCTTCCAGGCCGACGGTGGTAATAACCAGTTCCCCATAGGCCCCCTGGGGCAGCACCCGGCCCTGGGAGTCTACGATTTCCGCAATGATATGATTTTCCCGCAGGTGCATCCCCTCCAAAGCTGGGCATGTCACAGCACCACCCAGGCCGCACTCCCGGCTGCCGTAGTGGGGATAAAGGGGATTCCCCAAAAGGAACTCCAATTCCTCCATAACCCCAGTGGGACAGGCATCTCCCGATACCAAGGCTCGGCGGATGGGAAGCCCGGGATACAGCCGCAGAAGGCCCAGCAGTGGTACCGGAAAGCCAATATAGGCCGTGGCCCCTGTTTGTTCTATCTGCCGGGCCGCTTCTTCCCAGCATGTCCCAAAGCAGCCACGGACAGGAATGGCCCCCAGGGACTCCACCGCCCTCGCAATCAGGTCTCCCAGGCTAAAGGCACCGGAAAAAGGAAAGGCAATCAGGCATTTTTCCCCAGGCGAGAGCATTTCCGAAATACCGGCGGCAAAAAAGCCCACGGTATGCTGGCAGTCTGCCGCCGTATAAAAAACCCGTTTGGCAGGGCCGGTGGTGCCGGAGGTGGCACCGGAAATCACCCGGCTGACCTGGGCCTGAGAGGTGGCAAGATACCGCCCCGGGTTGTCTGACAGCATCTGGGGCGTGGTAAAGGGCAAACAAGACAGGGCATCCAAAGAAGAAACCTCACGGGGCAGCCCCTGGCTTTTGGGCAGACGGGCCAGGGTTTCATTCAGGCGGCGCAATTGCAGCTCTTGCAGGTTCTCCCGGGTCAGATGGGATATCCCCTCAACCCTCTCGATCCATTGTTCCAGTTTCGTCCGATTCATAAAAGCAAGTCAGATAGTGGGCGCAGAAAGGTTTGATTTTTCCCTCGGCGTATACGTGGAGGCTGCAACGGTGCAGCCGTTCGATATTCAGATTGCCCGCGTCCTGGAAAACCATGGAAGAAAGGGTCAAGCTTCTGTGGCGCAGACAATACAAAAAGGTATCAAAATCCATTTCATCGGAAAGCTCCCCCTGGGGTGCCGCTTCCTGGGGATAACGCCGCCAGTGCCGGGCCACATACTCCCGGTTGTGGGAGGCATCGCATTTTCTCTGGGCGGAGTGGGTGATATTAGAAAGGGGCCGCAGCTTTCCCGTAGGCTCCACCAGGAAGTTGGCGTGAAACCCGCAGAGCGGATGGTCACATTGGGAGGGCATAAAGCTATCCAAGGGAATAGTTGCTTGTCCCGAAAGGTCCGCCATCAGATCATCCAGGGTATACCGGGTTCGGCTTCCCTCCGGGCAGCGGCCAAAATAGGAAACCGGCTGAAAGTGAATGCCCCGAACCCCAGGAACCCTTGTCTTTGCAAAGGCCACCAATTCCCCCAAATTCTCCGTATTGACCCCCGGTACAACCGTTGGCACCAGGGTGACCCCCAGGCCCAGGGCTGCACAGACATCGATCGCCCGGAGTTTTTCTTCCAGCAAGGGTCTTCCCCGGAGTTTTTCATAAATCTCCTGCCGGGTGCCGTCAAACTGCAAAAATACAATGTCCAGCCCCGCCTTGGCCAGGGCCTTGGCATATTCCACGTCCCGGGACAGCCTCAGTCCGTTGGTATTCACCTGAACATAGCTGCACCCCACCTCTTTGGCGTACCGCACCAGTTCCGGCAAATCGTCCCGCAGGGTCGGCTCCCCGCCGGAGAGCTGTAGGAGGGGTTTTCCGCAGAGGGTACGAATGCGGTCAATGGCCTTTTTCACCTGCTCCATGGGCATGTCCGCCTCCTGCTGGCCGCCGTCCGCAAAGCAGAAAGCACACCGCAGGTCACAGCGTTTTGTAACCTCCAAAAGGACACAGCAGGAGCCGGATTCATGCTCCGGACAAAGGCCGCAGTTTTGGGGACACTGGGTTCCCAGTTCCCCCAAAGGCTGGGCGCACTGGGTCCATGTATCAAAATCCACATTGCCCCGCCACACATCAGCCGAAAAGGCCCCATGGTCCGGACACTGCTTGGAAAGGAATACGGAGCCGTCTTCCCGCTGTTCCAGCTGGGCCGGAATATTTTTCAGGCAGACCGGGCATACCGAGCGGGTTGTTCTGGGAAAGGATGCCATTTTTTCACCTCATGCCGAAACATTCTTCTTTAAAAACAAGGTAGCTCAGATTATACGGCTCACAAAGGGATTCCACCGCCCCGGAGAGAATGGCCTGAACTTCTCCGCTGGGGCAGACGGCAGAGCAATTGAGCATCACCGCCAACTCCGTACAGGGGGCGGTAAAGGTTTTGGTCACGGCAATATCCCGGCCAATGCCCAGCATATCTACCTTTCCGTAATCCCCCTCAGCGGTCCAGGCCAGCAGTTTCAGGTGGGGAATATCCTGGCCAATGGCGGCCACTTCCCGCCGGACGGTTTGGGCCAAATCCATTAAATAGGCGTTGCCGTCAAAGTCATTGCAGCAGACGGTGGCGTGGTACTGGATATAATACTCGCTGATTCGGCCCATGGCCCGGCCAAAGGCTTCCCCGCCGTAGCCAATATCCGGCCTGTGCATGGAGGCAGACTGCCGGATCATGGCCTGAGAAAGATCCTCCAAGCCAGCACCTGTCAAGGCACTGATGGGGATGACCCTGGCCTGGGGGTAATGGGTTTCCAGCCAGCGGCATTCCTGCCGTATTTCCTCCTGGGTCAGAAGATCGCACTTGTTCAGAACGATCAGATCCGCTTCCACCAGTTGGGTATGGAGGATATAGTGGATGTCGCTGTTCCCCGCCCGCAATTGAGCCAATACCTGGGGTTCCGTCAGCACCGTAAAAGGTGCCAACTCATAGCGGCCCGGGTAATCCCGTTGGAGGGTGTGGTAAACGTGATCCAAGGCCCCCACGCCAAAGCCGGGGATATCGGAAATCACCAGTTCACAGCCCTCCTTGTCAAAGAGGCTGTCCAGACGTTCAACCAGAGTCTTGGTGATGTAGCAGATGCAGCTGCCTGTCAGTTCCGAGGCATTGCAGCCGGAAAGAGCGGCCAGTTTGTGATCTGCCAGACTTTGCTGCCCCAAGTCATTGCTGATCATGGCGGCTTTGCCGTGGTGGGCAGAAAAGAACCTCGTCAGGGCCATCATGGTGGTGGTTTTTCCGGAGCCTAAGAAGCCGCTGAATACCGCAAACTTTTTCATGTGAGAACCCCCGCTCTATCTAATATTTCCACACATTTTTCGTAGGTTGCAGCAATAATACCCGGGCAATACTGCACTTTTTTTGCGGGGCTGATGCCCACAATGTCCTGGCAGTCTGTCGCCTGAAATTCCTCCTCTGCCCACTTAACAAACCACTGGGTAAACTCCCCCAGGGCCGCCTTGTGGGCCGGATGCTCATAGGCGGCTTCCTCCGGCTTTCCTGTAAAGTAGGAGATCATGCAGCAGCCCGCCGGCATACAGCCGCAAAGATAGCCGCTGCCGCCAATGCCGCCGTTGAGTCCCTGCATACTTCGGACAAAGCCGGGATTTTCCTCAGAAAATGTTTCCATCAACAAAATGGCCAATATCTGTCCGCATGCGTAACCGCAGCGGCTCAACTCTAAAATCCGTTCTTCCAGATCCATCGGCTCACATCCTTTCGCAAACGAACAGCACATAACAGATGTGCTTTCCCTGGGGCGCACACACATGCTCCTGGGTCCAAAGGGCTTCCAGATAGTACGCCCGCCAGCTGCTTGTCATATCTTCGATATGCCGCACCGCAAACCCCGCTGTGCGGCACTGGTTGAGCAGCTCTACCACATCCTCGGTCACGTCCGAGAATACCAGCTTGCCGCCGGGGCGCAGAAGTCTTGCCGCCTCCTGAATAGCCCCCGGCACATTGCCGCTGACGTAAAAGCTGCACTGGCTGAGAATACCGTCAAAGGAAGCGGCTTCCCAGGGGGTATGGAGAAAATCGCCGGGTTCTACGTCGCTTCCCCGGGGACACAGGTCCAGGCCCTGGGCTTCATATCCCTTTTCCCGCAGGAGCCTGACCCCGTCTCCGTCACCGGCTCCCATATCCAGCCAGCGGCAGCCCTGGGGCAGAAAGGCCAGTTCGATCAGATAGCGGCTGTGTTCCAGGCCGCCGGGATGGCCCTGCATTATTTATCCTCCAGGGCTTTCTCTACGGAAAGCACCTTGCCCAGGGCCAATTCCTCAGGGACGTAAATAAAGCCGCACTTGGGACACACTGGAAGCTCCACGGGAAAACCGTTGTCCAAGTACATGAACTTTGCCTTTCCCTTTTCCAGCTTGCATTGGCATTTGAGACAGGTGAGCTTTCCCTCCGGGTCGATGGTATAGTAGTTTTTATCTGCCATGGCGTTCTCCTTACTCCCGGTTTACAATATTCATCCGGTGGCTGTAGGCTCCATGCACCCGGTACCCGCCCCCAATCGGCTCAAAGCGAACCCAGAACGTCACATTGCCCAGACGAAGGCTGGTCAGGCACAGACCGGTTTCTCCATCCAAGATTCCCTGGCCGGTTTCCCGCAGGTGCCGCAGAACCTGAACCACATCGGATTGGAGGATCATCCGGTCATCCATCATAGACTCCGCCTCCGGGGTGTATTCAATCACAAATTCCGGCTCCATTTCCGGCACCTCCTGGTTCCAAATCTGCTTCATCAGGCCGTATTTTAACCCCAAACGGTTTTTCCGCTTGGCACTGATATCCGGGCAGTTGTCCGCCGGGGTATTATAAACCAGCTCCAACAGGTGCATGGACCGGCGGCCCTGGCGGGCGAAGCGGTCCCGACAGGCCATGCAGTAGCTTAAATAGGGCAAATCTGACCGCTCCAGGCACTGGACAGTCATTTCATCTGCCACCTCCCGGTTGGCATACTGGGTCAGGCCACCATAGCCGCAGCAAGGAGCCTGATCTCCCTCATAGGGTGTTTGCATCACCTGGCAGCCCAGTTCTTCCGCAATGCGGCGAATGGAATCCTGGGTCTGCCGGTCTCCCCTGGCACCGCAGCCGTCATGAACCGCCACAGGCCCGCAAAACTGCCCATGGGGCGGCAGACCGATTTCTTCCAAGACTTCCCAAATCCCCCGAACCTGTTGGCCTTGACCGGTAAGCTGCTTTTTACAGGTGGGACAGCCCGCAATGACCACCGGGTTTCCAAGGCTTTCCAGCTTCTCCCGGAGAAAAGCCACGGTGTCATCGTAAAGCTCATATCGACCCGCCCAGTCACAGATGGCACCGCAGCAGCCCAGCATCAGGGCAACGCCCCCTTGCAGGCGGTCACACAAATCCAAATAGGCCGCTTTCACCGCCTGGGGGGCAATGGCGGACGCCTGACAGCCGGGGAAAAAGACGTATTTACAGGTTGTAAACCCCGGCTGGGCCAGGGACAAAAAGGCCTCTCCGTTGGAAAATAGCATGTCCATCAGAGCAAACTCATGGGGGGCCAAGGGCATTTTTCCGGTGGTGACCATGTTTCTCCGGGCGATCAGGCAAACCTCTGCCATGTCATAGCCATTGGGACACAAGACGCTGCACTGGCCGCAGAGGGAACAGGCGTTAATGGGCTTGTTCATCATGTGGTCACCCATGATGATGGAAACATTGTTGTAGATTTCCCGGGTCAGGACCCGGGGGAATTTTTTATAATGGCGCAGATAGGCGCAGCCCTTGATACATTCCTCGCACCGGCACTGGATGCACCGGGCCGCTTCCGCAATGGCTTCTTCCCGGTCTGTGCAGGCAATGCGCTTGCTGGGGGCGACACCCTCCAAGGAGGTATAGAGCCTGGTTTCCACGCTGCCCTCCTGGCCTCGGGTATTGGCAGGGTCCAGCTTTTGGGCCATACGGTCGGCGGAAAGGGCCGCTTTTTTGGCGGCGAAAGCAGCGCCAAGGATCCCCTGCCAGGGGCCGGTAATGAGATTTCTCTCCCGGCAGACCATCAGTGCTTCATCGGAATGATCCTGGGGATACAAGGCGTTGAAAACCGCAAAGGAAGCACAGACCAAATCAAATTTTCCCGCCTCCTGCCGGAAGCAGCTTTCCGGGTCAGCGTTCCAGACAAAACGGACATCCAAGCCAGATAGATCCGCCTCCGCCCCCTGGGGAACCTTTGGCAAGACCTGGGTCAGCAAGGCCCCGGCATCACTCTGGGAGAGATAGAACGTCACGGGGTACATTTTCTTGCTCAGTTCCCCGGCAAAAAACAGGGTAAAGAGGTCTGCCCCAAAAATTGCGGCGGTTTTGGTCTTTTTCCGCAGCAGTCCCCTACCCTTTCCGTGGCTGCCGTAGGCTACGGCGGCGGCTTCCAGTTTCCCCAGGGCAATGCCGTCTCCCAAGGAACAGAGCTTGCATTTCTCTTCACAGGGGGCCTCACACAGGGCCGACAGGATATGGGGCAAGGGAGTGATTTTTTCGTAAAGCCGCAGGGCTTTGTCAAAATCCCCCTGGGCAATGGCCTGGGTCATGGCCTTGGCATCCAGCTTCAGAGGACAAGCGGCACTACAGTAGGCGGGCTGTTCATGGACGCACAGATGTTCCCGGGCTTCCAGCTCCTCTTTGGTAAACATCCGCTTTTGCCGGTAAATATGGGTGGAGGCCCGTTCTTCCAGGATCATGGGATCACCTCCTCAGAAATTGCCAATAGAGAGGCGGTTGCCCGCCTCTCCATTGCAGCACAGAGATTTAGAATTCAGAACGTATGTTTATCTCACTTTTCCAGGTCTTTCAGAGCGGCCAGAACCACCTCAGGCAGTGCGGGGACTCGGGTGATCCGGGCACCGGTGGCATTGTAAATGGCGTTCAGGATGGCGGGGTGCGGTGCATCCAGAGGTGCCTCGCCGCAACCGGCGGCACCGTAGGGGCCTTCGGGGCGGTAGGTTTCAACATAGTGCAGCTCGATGTCATCGGGAACATCCTTGGGATAAGGAATGCCGCAGTTTTTCAGGCTGGTGTGCTTGCTCAGGTCATCAAAGTCCTCAGTAAGAGCCAGACCGATGCCCTGGGCCAGACCGCCGTAGAAGTTGCCGTCAACCAGCAGCCGGTTCATAATGGTACCCACGTCTGCCACACAGGTGAACTTCTCAACAGTGACCTTGCCGGTCTGGGTATCCACGCAGACCTCCGGCAGGAACAGGGTGTACATGTATACGGAGAAGGGGTCACCCTGGGCGGTAGCCTGGTCAACGGGATGGTCAGCACAGTAGGTGGCGACCCACTGGCCCTGTACCTTGGTGTCAATGCCATCGGCTACCATTTCATCATAGGTGCGGTAGGTGCCGTCCTCTTTCCGCATGGCGGTCAGCAGGTTCTCCGCTGCCAGACGGCAGGCGTTGCCGGACATGACCTGGCTGCGGGAGCCACCGGCGGGGCCGGAGTTGGGGGTGATTTTGGTGTCGTTCATCACAAGGCGAATCTGCTCCGGACGAATGCCCGCCTGACGCAGGGTCTCATGGGCAGATACCAGCATACCCATATCCGCGCCCTGGCCGTGATCCTCCCAGGAGGCGTACATGGTAACGCTGCCGTCGGGGTTCAGTTCCGCATAGGCCTGAGAGGAGTCCACGCCATCCAGACCGCAGCCATAAACACCGGAGGAAACGCCAATGCCGTACTTGTAGCGGCCATCGGAAGCGGCGTTCTTTTCGGCAACACGCTTCTTGGCGGCCTCATAGAGGGGACGGGCCTGTTTATACATTTCTTCCAGGCAGTAGACATCGGGCTTGTAGCCTGTGGGAATGGTAGAACCCTCGGATTCCTTATAGCAGTTCAGCTCCCGGATGTCAAAGGGGTCCATGCCCATCTTTGCAGCCAGAACGTCAATGGCGATTTCAGAACCCATAAAGGACTGGGGAGAGCCGTAGGCACGGAACGCGGAACCCCAGGCGTGGTTGGTAAAGACGGTAGTACTCTTATTGCGGATGGTGGGAATATGGTAGCCCGCGCCCACAAACTGGCTCAGCCGGTGGGTCAGCAGGTCGCCAAATTCGGAGTAGGGACCGTGGTCTACGTAGTTATCGCCCCACAGGCCCAGAAGCTTGCCCTTTTCATCGGCGGCCAGTTTGATGTGCATGAAAGCGGGGCTGCGCTTGCCGGTGTAGGTGATGTTCTGGAACTGGTTGAATACCAGAGACACAGGACGGCCGGTGATCTTGGCGGCAACGCCCAGAATGGCCTCGTTGGTGGGCGAGAACTTATAGCCGAAGGTACCGCCGGCGTGGTTCTGAACCAGCCGCAGCTTCTCCATAGGAACACCGATGCCGTCAGCAATCATGGGCATATGCAGGTGAATGCCGATGGACTTGGAATGTACGGTGAGCATACCGTCCTCATCGATATAGGCATAGCCACAGTCCGGCTCCAGGTGCAGATGGGGCTGGCGGGAGCAGTAGGACTCAATTTCCACCACATTGGGTGCGGAATCAAAGTCAAAGTCCGGGCCTTTGATACAGTTGGTTTCGTAATAGGCGTTGGGAATGCCGGGATGGATCTCAACGGCGTCCTCCGCAATGGCATCCATGGCGTTCATGTAAGCGGGCAGCTCTTCAATGTCCACTTTTACCGCATCGGCAGCGGCTCTGGCATGGGCTTCGGTATCGGCGGCCACAATGGCGATGGCGTCACCGAACTGGAAAATCTTCTCATCACACAGAACAGGACGCTCCCAGCCATCGGTTTTGTTGTTCAGAGGCAGCATGACAAGACCGTTGATGCGGTTCTTTCCACCGGCTGCCACAATATCCTTGGCGGTGATGATCTGGAACACACCGGGCATTTTTTCGGCTTCGGATGTATCAATGCCCTTGATATTGGCATGGCTGACCTTTGCCTGAACCAGGGCCAGACGCAGGGTGTCGGCGGGCATCTTCAGGGCATCGTCCGCGCCAAAGTCCCAAGTGCCGGTGACCTTCTGGGCGGCGGAGGGACGGATGTACTTAGTGCCTACAATGGAATCCTCCGTGGGCTTAAAGACCAGGTCCTCCTTGGTGATTTCCCCACGAATGACCCGGGCTGCATCCATGACCGCATCAATGAGGGGCTTATAGCCGGTGCAGCGGCAGAGATTCCGGTTCTTCTGGAACCAGTCTCTTACCTCCTCCCGGGTGGGCGAGGGATTGTTGTCCAGCAGAACCTTGGCGGTCATAATAAAACCGGGGGAACAGAAGCCGCACTGGGCGCAGCCGTGGGCCATCCAGGCCACCTGCAGCGGGTGCATATCGGAAATGGTGCCGATGCCCTCAATGGTGGTGATTTGCGCGCCGTCTTTCAGGCGGCTGAGTTTGGTGAGGCAGGAACGGGTGACCTTGCCATCGACAATAACATTACATGCGCCGCAGTGACCTTCTCCGCAGCCAATCTTACAGCCGGTCAACAGCAGACGCTCCCGCAGGAACGAAGCCAGCGTTTCGTTCTCCTCAACCAGGACGGAACGGGTAATGCCGTTGATTACAAATGTTCTTTTGATCATAATGCTGAGACCTCCCCTTTTTGCTACAATGCCAAACTACTTGTGTGTACCGCAGGGATCTTTGTCAGGTCCGTTTCCGGTCAGATCCTGCAAACGCTGCATACCGCGGGCGGTGTAAAAAACCAGTTGGGACAGGCTTCCATCCAGATTTTCTCCCCGCAAGACCAGGGTATTGGCCGTTTCCAGATAGTCAATGGGCAGTGTCCGGCGGTAGGTCTTTCCGCTTACACTGTCTGTGACCTCCAGGGTGACCTCCCGGGCAGAGATTTGAAAGATGTCCTCGTTCATGGTTTTTCGCCTCCATTCATTCACCCGATATGTGCAACTTTTACAATTTCATTATAACTTATAAGGGAAAGCATATACAACATGTAAAATTTTATAAGTCGTAGAAAAAGGAACGGAAATATTGTGCAAGGCTTCTAAAAATTGTTGACAAAATTTGAATGGATTTTCATAAAGCGCATTTTTTAGTTCCAGGGTTTTGGCAATACCAGGCTCACGCAGCTGTCACACAGCGGGACGCCGGTCAACGGATGGCCCAGCTCCTCCCCATAATCTTCAAGGGCCTGTCGGACACCGGGGAGGTTTGGATTTCCCCAGTCATGCAGCAGCAGAAATCCCCCGGGATTCAGCCTGGGCCAGAAATACCGAAAACCGTCCAGGGTAACCTGGTAGAAATCCCCGTCCAGAGATACCAGGCAAAACCGTTCTTCCAGCCCCCGGAGAGACTCTGGGAAAAAGCCGGGATAGATTCTGGCCTGTTCCGGGTATGGTAAGGCTTTCAAAACCGTTTCCGGGTCTGTATTCCCATGGGCCTGCTGAAAGGCACAGCCCGCCCCGGCAAGTTCGGCAAAGCCCTGAAAGCTGTCAAAAAGATAGAGGACCCGCTGCGGCAAAAGGCGGTTGATACACCCGGCGAAGAATCCCCGGTAAACCCCCAGCTCCGCGGCGGCACCGGGAACCTTTGACACCTGGCCGCAGAGCAGTTCTAAAGTAGACAGCCGCACATAGTCCCCTGCCAGGGCCTCCGGCGGGAGTTGAGGCTTCCGCAGTTTTCCGGGAACAGGGATCACACGGTATTTAGAAAGCAGTTGATCAAGAATGTCTTTTCCCAAAATCGACTCTGCCACGGTGCAGTTCCGGTTTCGGTCCTCCAAAACCCAACTGTCCTTTACATACAGTATTCTGTTTTCCGGCAGACCGATCTCCCGGCAGGTCCGGGCCACGGCCTGGGCGTGGCGGGTGGTTACGATCATCAGGCTGCACCGGCTGATGTCCAGCTCCCGGGGACGGCAAACCGGCTTTCCCATGAACATGGCACTGCTTGGAACGGTTTCCACAAACCCATCGATGCTAAATTCCGGCAGCACCCGGTCCAGCAGCTCCGCCGCACCGCAGCCGGTACCCCAAAGATAGATACCCATCGTTGCGCCCCCTTTCGTCATACATCCATTATATCGGATTTGCACAATTATTCAAGAAAAAATTCAAAAGTGTATTTACAAATCCTACAAATTGTCGTATAGTAATTCTAAGCAAATTCATTTTGGTTGTAATTCGCTTTTGGAATCGGCACAGGAGGTGGGAAATTTGCAGAATGCGGCCCTTATTTTGGCGGCGGGAATGTCCTCCCGTATGGGGGATTTTAAGCCCATGATGAGCATTGGCTCCATTTCCGTGGCCCAGCGGGTGGTGGCGACCTTTCATCGGGCGGGGGTGGATAAAATCGTTATGGTCACGGGCTATAACGCCCCCATGCTTGAAAAGCATTTGTCAGACAATGGCATTATCTTTTTAAGAAATGAGGATTATCGCCAAACCCAGATGTTTGATTCCGTAAAAATTGGCCTTACCTATCTGCAAGACAAATGTGACCGGGTTCTGCTGACCCCTGTTGACGTACCGCTCTTTACCGCCCAGACCGTGGAAAAGCTTCTGTCCTCCGGCAGCGCGTTGGCCTGTCCCCGGTGTCAGGGGGCTACGGGGCATCCCATTCTCATTGGTAGCCGCCTGATTCCCACCATTCTGGCAGACTGCGGGGACCGGGGGCTGCAAGGGGCCATGGGGCGATGCGGGGAAGAAATGTGCCTGGTAGAGGTGGACGACCAGGGGACTCTAAAGGATGCAGACACTCCGGAGGATTTTTCCGCCCTGCTGGCCTATCACAATTCCCAACTGGTGCGGCCCGTTGTCAACGTCTCCCTGGACCGGGAGTTCACCTTTTTTGACCGGAGACTGGCCATGCTGTTGATGCTGGTAGACGAGACCCACTCTGTAAGGGCCGCCGGACAGCGGATGCAGATGAGCTATACCAGCTGCTGGAATATGATCAAGGCTCTGGAAAGCCAGCTGAACTATCCCCTGCTCCAAAGGGTCCAGGGCGGCGCAAAAGGCAGTCAAAGCTGGCTGACCGAGGAGGGAAAACGGTTTTTGGAGCGTTACAATGCCTATGAACAGGCGGTAAAAAACTACGCCGATTCCATTTTCGAAGACCACTTTGAGGGGCTGTTTGAATGAAACGCCGTTTGTTTTTGACAGGACCCATCGGCTGCGGCAAAAGCACCGCCATCACTCAGGGACTTGGTGACCGCCGGAATCGGCTAAAGGGTTTCGTGACCCTCCGGGAGGGTCAGCCCTCCAAGCCGGAACGGTTTTGGCTGGAAACACTGCCAAAACGGGAACGGGCGGTATTCCTGGATTTGACGGGAGAGCAGCCGCGGGTCGATTTGCGTGTTTTTTCCGGCCTGGGCGTTCAGAGTCTTCAAAAAGGCCCTCTTCTTTTAGATGAGATTGGCGGTATTGAACTGCTGTGTCCTGCGTTTCTGGAAGCTTTGGAAGAAGTCCTATCCGGTGAGGCACCGGTTTTAGGGGTTGTAAAGCTCTCTGAATCCAGTATGGCCTTGGCCCGGTGTCTGGGGCTTGCGGAGGAATATGGAACCGCCGCTGAACAGCTGCGCTGCCTCTTGGCACGAGATGGGCAGACAGTGCTTTACACCT
Source organism: uncultured Oscillospiraceae bacterium (assembly GCA_934593275.1). Classification (GTDB taxonomy): domain Bacteria; phylum Bacillota; class Clostridia; order Oscillospirales; family Oscillospiraceae; genus Faecousia. Next base: position 56,877 of record CAKTQE010000002.1, read on the forward strand.
GTGGACAATTTGACCCCCTGGCCCAGGATTTGGTAGGGCTGTGGGCAAAGGAATACTTATAGAGAAGGACTGAAATATTTTTAGAGAGGAGCGGGTCCATGACACAAAAATATCGGCGCACGGTCTGGCTCCTGGGTCTGGGGCTGATCGCAGCCATGGCTGCCTCTGTTACTCTGGGGCGTTACCCCGTTGCCCTGGGGGATCTGCTGAAAATTCTGGGCAGTCGCCTGGGGTTGCCCATTGCAAAAACCTGGGCAGTTCAAACGGAAGTGGCCCTTGTGAACATCCGGCTTCCCCGGGTGGTTCTCAGCGTATTGGTAGGGGCCTGTCTCGCGGCGGCAGGGGCCTGCTATCAGGGTGTCTTTCAAAACCCCATGGCCTCCCCGGATATTCTGGGGGCTTCCGCGGGGGCAGGCTTTGGGGCGGCATTGATGATTTTACTTGGCATGTCCAATGTGTTCATCACCCTGGGGGCCTTTGGATGCAGCTTATTGACCGTGGCCCTGGTGTTTGCGGTGAGCCGTCACGCCAAAGGAGAACGAATTTTGGGGCTGGTGCTTTCAGGCATTATGATTTCCTCACTGTTTCAGGCGGGAACCTCCTTTTTGAAGCTGGTGGCGGACCCCAATAACCAGCTGCCCCAAATCACCTATTGGCTGATGGGCAGTCTCTCCGGAGCCAAGTGGGGAGAAATTCGCTTTGTGTTCCTGCCCATGCTGGCAGGGCTGCTGCCGCTGCTGCTGCTGCGCTGGCGGCTCAATGTGGTGACCATGGGCGACGATGAAGCCCTGGCCATGGGCGTAGATGCGGGAAAACTGCGGCTCATCATGGTGGTCTGCTCCACCCTGGTCACCGCCTCGGCGGTATCCGTCAGCGGCGCCATCGGCTGGGTGGGCCTGGTCATCCCCCATATGATGCGGCGGCTGGTGGGTTCCGATTACCGGTACCTGATGCCGGCCTCCATGCTGGGCGGCGGCATCTTCCTGCTGCTGGTGGACAATATTTCCCGGGCCGCCACGGCATCCGGAATTCCCATCGGCATTCTCACCGCCTTTGTTGGCGCACCGTTTTTCCTCTGGCTCATTACAGGAAGGGGGGAACGCTATGCCGATTGAGGTAAAGAATTTATGCTTTTCCTATGGGAAACGGCAGGTTCTAAAGGACATCAGCTTTCGGGTAGACGAAGGAGAATTCTTGTCCATCCTGGGACCTAACGGCGTGGGAAAAAGCACCCTGTTTCGCTGTATGCTGGGTCTGCTCTCCGGGTATTCCGGGCAAGTGCTGGTAGACGGAGCGGACATCCGCCATATTTCCGTTCAGGAGCGGGCCAAACACATTGCCTACATTCCCCAGAGCAGTGACCCCACTTTCCATTTCAGCGTGGGAGATGTGGTCTTGATGGGAACCACCAGCGGCCTTTCCGCTTTTCAAACCCCCGGCAAAAAGGCTTTGGAACGCCGGGACTGGGCCATGGAAAAGGTAGGCATTTCCCACCTTACCGAACGCTGCTACCACAGGCTCTCAGGGGGCGAGCAGCGGCTTGTAATGATTGCCCGGGCCATTGCCCAGGATGCGCCCATTCTGATGCTGGACGAGCCTACCGCCAATCTGGATTTTGGCAATCAGCTGCGGGTTTTGCAGCAGATACAGGCTCTGGCAAAAGAGGGCTATACCGTCATCCAGACCACCCACCACCCGGAACAGAGCTTCCAGTTTTCTTCCAGGATTCTTGCCATTCAGGATGGCCGGATTTTGCAGGACGGAAGCCCCCGGCAGGTGCTGACAAAGGAAAATATGGAAAAGCTCTACCACGTGGATGTGGAAGTGGTCAGTCTCATGGAGGATGAGGCAAGAATTTGTATTCCAAAACTAAAAAGGAGTGCTGAAAAATGAAAAGAACGACCGTATGGATTCTGGTGCTGACCATGCTGCTGGGGCTGCTCTCCGGCTGCGGAAGCACACCCGCGCCTACCGAAACCGCTCCGGCGGCTCCTGCCACAGAGGCGGCACCCCAGGAAACCACCCAGGCCCCAGCGGAAGCCCAGACCCAGGAATTCACCGATGACGTGGGCCGCACCGTGACCCTGCCCGCCCAAATCACCGCCATTGCCATTTCCGGACCTCTGAGCCAGGTATACATTCTGCCTCTGGCAGGTGATATGCTGGTAGGCGTCAGCAATGTCTACGCCAAAGAGCAGGAAAAGTTTTTGCCGGATTATCTGACCCAAAAAACCGAAATCGGTCAGCTCTACGGCGGCAAGGCCACCTTGAATCTGGAAGGGCTGCTGGCGGCAAACCCGGATGTGGTCATCGATATCGGTCAGCCCAAAAAGAGCATGAAAGAAGACCTGGACGGTCTGACCGCCCAGACCGGCATCCCCTTTGTCCATGTAGATGCCACCGTAGCCACTGCGGCCCAGGCCTACCGAACCCTTGGTAAGCTTCTGGGACGGCAGGAACAGGCGGAGAAGATCGCCTTGTGGTGTGAGAACACTTACAGCTGTATGGAAGCCATTATGGAAAAAGTGGATGGGGACAACGCCCGGAAGACCATTCTCTACTGCCTGGGCGACAAGGGTACCAACGTCATGGCCGAGGGTTCTTTCCATGCAGAAACCGTCAACATGATGGGCAAGAACATGGCCAGCCTGGAGGAAGTCAATCCCAGTGGCAACGGCAACGAGGTGGATATGGAGCAGCTGCTTCTGTGGAACCCGGAAGTGCTGGTGTTCGCTCCGGAAAGCTGCTACAACTCCGTGGCCACGGACCCCCAGTGGAGCCAGATGCAGGCGGTAGCCAACAAGCAGTATTATAAGACACCTTACGGACCCTATGGCTGGCTGTCCTCTCCCCCCTCCGTCCAGCGTTACTTGGGAATGCTGTGGCTGGGTGCGGTGCTGTACCCGGACTACATTGACTACGATCTGCAAACCGAAGTCACGGAATACTACAAGATGTTCTACGGCTGCGATTTGACCGATGAAATGTATCAGGACCTGATGAAAGACGCTCTGTAATATGTTAAACGCCCCTCGGAACTAAGGAAACTCTGAATAAATCGTCTGCGGCTGAGCGGCGAATCTTTTGCCCCCAGACTGCGGTTTGAAAAATGGGAAATACATACAGTATTCCCTCATTTTCCAAACCTTGTCTGGAACCAAAATCTTTCGCCGTCAGCTCTTGCCGATTTAATCAGAGCTTCCCTAAAAACCGAGGGGCGTAAGTATATTCAGAAGAAGAATTTCCGTTCCACGGTTTCCCGGGCGGGGCGGCAGATGGCCAGGAAAATCAAGGCACCTCCCATTAAAATCAGGGCCACCATGGGATACCAGGACCAGCCGATGAATTTTGGAAAGTGGAAGGTCAGGCCCATCAGAAACTCCATCAGGGGCAGAAATGCCCCCAGGGCGATGAGTGCGCCACCGAAGATATAGGCCGCTCCCCGGCGAAGATAGTGCAGCAGTGCCACCACCGCCGTTACAAGCACACCCAGGAAACCCACCACAGGGAAGGCGAAGCTCAGAAACCATCCACCTTGTATGGAAAGGTCAATATAGAGAATATAGATTCCTGCTGCTGCAAAGGTGCAGGGTACAAAAATCACCGGGTTGGGGTTTCGGAACCACAATGGCAGGATGGCCGCAATATAGAATAGCACAATCCCTCCCACCGCATAGCCGGACCAGGTAATGGCATGGTTAAACTGGGCATCACAAATCAGCGTCACCAGAATGGGTACCAGCAGCATAATGGTCACAGTACCCAATATAGCCTTGCCCCCTGCCTTGGCCTGGGGGTATCGGTCCATGGGATACAGAAGTCTTCCCTCCTGCCGCACCATCTCCGGATGATAGGGAACCGTACCGCACAGAGGACACTTTTTTTCGCTGTCTGCCAGCTTCACACCGCAATTGATACAATACATTTTTGTTCACCTCACACTCGTGAATTGGTCTGGACTTCCGCACCCAGGCCCAGTTCCCGCAGCACCCGGAAGAAATGGGACTCCAACTGGGGTTCCCGTATCTTACGGGTAAAATTCACGTATAAATCTGTGCCAAAAGACAGTATTCCGCAATTCTGGGGTGCCGTTGCCTGGGCACTGAGAATGAAATCCATCCGCTGCACATAGGGAAGCATTTCCCCAGGCAGCTCCACCTGACCCAGATTGGACATACACAGGCAGGCTTTTTTCTCCCCAATGGCATCAAACACCGCTTTCATAACCATGTTTTTGACAAACAGGGGCATGACCCGAAGCAGCAGCATTTTTTCACTGCTGACGTTGGCGGCAATGCGGCTGCTCATGACCTTGGGGGTCACATCCAGGCCCATCCGATGGTTGATGGCCTGGCAAATCTCCGAAAAGCTGTACCGCCCCAGTCTGGGGTCGATTTCCGGGGTGGTATAAAGTGCGAAGTTGCGCAGGGTGGTACTGGGAAAGAGCTTGCGCAGATTCACGGGAATCTGCACCCGGATGGGAATGCGCTTTCGGATATTAGGAACCTCCTCTTCCTGCATATTTTGCAGTGCCATCATCAGGACGGCGCACAGAAAGCCTGTCAGGGTCACGCCATAGCCATGGGCCTTTTCCAGGGCCGCTTTGGCATCAATACGAAAGCAGGTGATGTTCAGAAACTCCTGGGTCTCCGGTGTCCCCTGGGGCCGCCAGGCGTTGTCCTCCCGGCGGCTGGCATTGACATTTCCCGCGTATTTTAGAAAACTGTCCTCCAGTTCCGCCTCCCGGGGAGCCTCCAATCGGCCAAGAACACCTTTTTCCGCTGGGATCGCCAGTCCATACTTCTGCTGCAAATACTCCGCCACCAGAGATTTGAGGAACACCAAGCCCCCGTTGCCATCGGTGACGGCATGGAAAAACTCTACCGCAATGCGGTTTTCATAGACAATGACCCGAAAGGCACACCGGCGGGCCTCATGCTTGCTCATTCTGGTCACCGGGTAGCTGCTTTCCTGCCGAATCGCCGGTGCTGCCTCCAACTGTTGCAGATAGTACCAGAACAGGCCCTTGCGCAAACAGACGCACATAGAGGGAAACCGGCGGACCGTAACATCCAGTGCCGACTGCAACACCCCCACATCCACCGGCTCTCGCAAAGAGGCGGACAGGCGGAACACATTGCTCCAACTCTGCCGCAGGGCCGCGGGATAGATTTTCGCCGCGTTATCCAGCCGCATCCACCGGAGTTTTCGCTCCCGGGAGAGGTAGCGGGTCAAAAATCCATTGATTTTCTGCCAGTCCTCCCGGTCCTCGCTCAGGCCATAAAGCACATAGGCATGCCAGCGTTCAGGCCGGACAAAGATTTGGCAGGGTACCCCCGCCTGTTTGAGAGCCGCCGCCATATTCTCGGAATCACTTCGGAGAATTTCATCTCCTCCCGCAAGAATAAGTGTGGGAGGCAGACCTTGCAGCTTTCCAAAAAGCGGTGACACCAATGGATTTTCCGGCGTTTCTGAATAGCACCGGGCGTAAAAGGCCAGCTGCTCTTTGGAAAGGGACACGTCCTTTGTTTCATTGTATCCGTAGCTTTCCCCGGAAGCGGTCAAATCGGTCCAGGGAGAAATGGCTGTGATGCTGCCGGGAAGTGGTTTTCCTTGCTCCATGAGATACAGGCACAGGGCAAAGCACAGCCCTCCCCCGGCACTTTCGCCGCAAAGGCTGATTTTAGAGGGTGGGTAGCCCTTGCCCAGCAGATAATCATAGGCCGTGGCCGCATCCTCCAGTGCCGCCGGAAAGGGATGCTCCGGAGCCAACCGGTAAGCCCCGCAAAACACCTGGACACCGCATTCGTCTGCCAGTACCGAGCCAAAGCCCAGGGCGTAATCCAGGCCACCGCAGGTATAGCCGCCGCCATGGAGGTACAGCACCACCCCATCCCGGCGCAGGTCTTTGGGAAGCACCCAGGCCCCCCGGAACGCCTCAAAGTCATGGCTTTTCACCCGCACCTGGGCATGGCGGGTGGCACGCATCAATTCTCCGATGGCATTCTGCCCTTTCCGGGTGGTTTCCAGAGAGCAGTTTTCCAGCATCGGCTTCATATGGGCCAGCTGTTCCCGAACGGTATTTGCTGATAGCTGCATGGCAAAGCCCCCATCTGTAGGTTTTAAAAGGTTTCCTTGGGAAACGGTAAAGAATTTTCATAAAGATTATAGGGGATAAACATGAATTTTTCAATATCATTTCCGTATTTTCATAAAAAACACGTCCGCGGAGAATTGCATCCCGCAGACGTGTTTGTTGTACCCTATTACTGGTAGAAGAGCATGTCAACAACCTGTTCCAAAGAGTCCTGATCCGGGTAGAATTCCATGAATTCCTCCCCCACCTTTGCCTCTCCGTCAATGGTCACAAAGTCTTCGATTTTTGCTTCCAGCAGCCGGTCTGCCAGCTTTTGGAGCTGATTGACGGTATAGTCTGTCTGGAAAGCGTCGCCAAGGCTCAGGGTCAGCTTGGTGAGCAGATCAGGGTCTTTTTTGGCAGCACCGATCAGGTTCTCGATCAGGCCAGACATATACTGCTCCTGCCGCTTCATACGGCTGAGGTTTGTCTGATCTCCCGTACCGTGGCGGCTCCGGACATATTTCAAGGCGTCCTGTCCCATCAGCGTCACCGTATCGCCCTTTATCAAGGTCTCGCTGTCCTGAAAATCATCCAGCACGGTGACAGTGACACCGCCAACCGCATCGTTGACGGTGGGAACGGCATCCATGGTGAAGCTCATATAGTGGTCGATGGTCACGCCACCCAGGAATTTGGACACCACCTTTTTGGCATTGATGCAGCTGTCAGAGCCGCCGCTGCCATAGGTATGGGCCAAAGCCAGCTGACCGGTATAGGTACCCGCCTCGTCACCAAAAACGCCAAGACGGATGATCTCAGTCATGGTATCCCGGTTCAGAAGCAAGGGTGTACAGACATTTGTATCTTTGTCCAGTACCAGCACCAGATTAAAGTCGGACTGCATATCGTTGATATAGGCCCGGCTGTCATCGGGGTATTCATTTTTATCCAATCCCAGAACCAGAATGGTTTCCAGGTTTTCCTTTCGTTTACGGACTTCCTCTGTGGACGGGACAGTGGACGCTTCCGTTACGGCTGCGGAGGTAGGCTCGGCAGGAGCCGGGTTTTGTTGGCAGCCGCAGAAAAGAAAAACAGCACTCAAGGCGAGCAAGCCCGCCCTGAGTGCTAGGTAGGAACGCTTACTTGTTCTCAACCAGGAACGCAATGGGACCAACGCCATCCAGCTTTACGTCAACGGTGCCGTCCTTGTTGACCGTCACGTTTTCCAGAGCCAGGGGAACCCACTTGCCGTCTACAAAACGCATGACAACAACAGTGGTGCCTTCCTTGACATCCAGCTTGAAGCTAACAGTAATGGTGGTACCCTCGGTTTCCAGCAGCTTGGCCACATCCTCAGAAACAGAAACGTTCACCAGGTCACGAACCACCAGGTTCGCCACGGGGACGTCGATCTTTGCTTCCTCCAACACGGTCTTCAGCTCGGGAACAGCCTTCTCCAGGGACTCAGCCTTGGCGATGACATCGTAAGCCTTGTCCAGCTCAGCCTTGACCTCGGGGGCCATGTCCTTTGCCGCAACAGACTCAACCTTGATGTCGGAGGCCTTGACTTCCACCTTGGAGCCGTCAGCAGCCAGGACCTCGGCGGTCTTGGTTACAACAGGGGCATCCTTCTGCGTGACGCTGGGAGTAAAGCTATCAGCGAACACAGCCACAGACAGCATCGCAACCAGCAGCACGCAGGATACTACGCGTACAAGATTCTTCATGTTGTTTTCCTCACCTTTCTAAAGATTATAGAAATACCCTTTTGGGTAATTCTACCTATATGTACTGTCAAGCGAACACTCTCGACCAACACTTTCGCCAAACAGCGAAGCCATCAGTTTTCTCCCTCGGAAAGAACTGATTGCTCTTCCAGCACTATACCATATTCTCCTCAGAAAGTCAACACTACGCCCATAGTCGTTGTATAAAACTTCCGAAAATATTTACACATCAATGACAGAGTTGGGGATGATCACCGCAGCGATCAGGTAGGCCACAATGCCGGTTCCTCCCATGAGACCCAGGATGGCCCATACGAGGCGAATGACGGTGGGGTCCACACCGAAGAACTCTCCCAGCCCGCCGCAGACACCGCAAATCATTTTGTTGGTATTGGATTTATAGAGTTTTTTGTTCATATTGGTTCCTCCTATTTTTATTTACGGAAGCTCTGATTTCGCCAAAAAGCAAATCATTCCGTTTCCTTACACAGTTTCCCTTATACTTCAAAAGCCGCCTGTTTTTCCTGGCCATCCTCCGGCCGCAGCAAGGCACCGGCGGCGGGAATGGACTTCATGCGGTAGCGGGCCTGATTTTCAATGCCGCTTTCTTCCAGAAGCAGGGCATTTTGCAGCACCGACTTTTTCTTCAGGCTCATCACCGCCACGCCAATGGTGCTGCGGGTGGTCTTGGGCAGCAGCTCTGCCGTAGAGAAAATCATGGCTCTGCCATCGGAAGAATACATGGCGATTTGGGCATCCACCGGCAGGGACAGGATTTTTACCACGGGACTCTTGTCCGAAAAAGCACCGGTAAGCTTTTTCCGGTTGGTCTTGGTCTCATAGGCGGACAGCGGCACCTTGGCCACCTTGCCGTTTTCAAAGAAGAACAGCACAAAGCCCTTGCCGTCTCCGGGGAAGATCACTTGCAGGACGTTCTCTCCCGGGTCCATACCCAGCTTCTGGGGCAGATAATCCCCCAAGAGGGAGGCTTTTCCGTCCTCAAAGTCACTGAGTCGTGTTTTGTAGCACTGGAACCGGTCTGTAAAGACCAGCAGTTCTTCCCGATTGGTGGCCTCCTGGGAGTAGGCCAGGCTGTCGCCCTCTTTGAACTTCTGCTCACCGCTCATACGCAGGGACTGGGCGGTGATTTTCTTCAGATAGCCTTCCTTGGATACAAACACCGTTACAGGATAATCCGGCACCGCGTCTTCTTCCCTCTCCGGCTCGGCCTCCTCGATGTTGTAGAGGATCTCCGTCTTTCGGGGCTGGCCGTATTTTTCGGACACCTGCCGCAGCTCCTGGATGATGACGTTTTTCAGCTTCCGGGGGCTATTCAGGGTGTCCTGCAATTCCTCAATTTCCTGTTCCAACTGGGAGGTGGCCTTGGTCTGTTTGAGGATGTATTCTTTATTGATATTGCGCAGCTTGATTTCCGAGACGAAATTGGCCTGGATCTCATCGATGCCGAAGCCGATCATCAGGTTGGGTACCACCTCATTTTCCAGTTCCGTTTCCCGGATAATGGAAATGGCCTTGTCAATATCCAAAAGGATCCGTTCCAGACCTTTGAGCAGGTGCAGCCGCTCCTGCTTTTTCTGGATTTGGAAGAACAGCCGCCGCTTCACGCAGTCCATGCGCCAGGCGGTCCACTCCTCCAGAATCTCCCCAATGCCCATGACCCGGGGCATTCCGGCAATGAGAATATTGAAGTTACAGGCAAAGCTATCCTGCAAGGGGGTCATGCGGAAGAGCTTCTGCATGAGCTTCTCCGGGTCCACACCCCGCTTGAGGTCAATGGTCAGTTTCAGGCCCCCCAGGTCCGTCTCGTCCCGCATGTCGGAGATTTCCCGGATTTTTCCGGCCTTGATCAGCTCCGCCACCTTGTCCATAATGACTTCTGTAGCGGTGCTGTAGGGGATCTCCGTGATTTCGATCAGGTTGTTTTCCTTTACATATCGCCACTTGGCCCGCAGACGGAAGCTTCCCCGGCCTGTTGCATAGATTTCCCGGGTCACGGCCTCATCAAAAAGCAGCTGGCCGCCGGTGGAAAAATCCGGACCCGGCAGGGTCTCCAGCAAATCATGGTCCGGGTTCTTCATGAGGGCAATGGTGGTTTCGCAGACTTCCTTTAAATTGAACGAGCAGATGTTGCTGGCCATGCCTACGGCAATGCCCTGGTTTGCAGAAACCAGGACGTTGGGGAAGGTGGTAGGAAGCAGACTGGGTTCTTTCATGGTGGCATCGTAGTTATCCACCATGTCCACGGTATCCGAGTCAATGTCCCGGAACAGCTCGGCGCAAATAGAATCCAGCTTGGCCTCTGTATATCGGGAGGCGGCGTAGGCCATATCCCGGGAATAGACCTTACCAAAGTTGCCCTTGGAGTCTACAAAGGGGTGCAGCAGTGTCTCATTGCCCCGGGCCAAGCGGACCATGGTTTCGTAAATGGCCGCGTCACCGTGGGGGTTTAGGCGCATGGTCTGGCCCACAATGTTGGCGGACTTGGTTCGTCCACCGGAGAGCAGCCCCATTTTATACATGGTATAGAGCAGTTTTCTGTGAGAGGGCTTAAAGCCGTCAATTTCCGGAATGGCCCGGGAGACGATGACGGACATGGCGTAGGGCATGTAGTTGACTTCCAGAGTCTCCGACACTGCCTGCTCGGTGGTGGAGCCTACCAGGCCCACCACGCCGTCTAAATTCACTTTCTTTTCTTCTTTTTCAGGTTTCTTCTTTGCCATACTGGACTCCTATCAGGAAATATCCGCCAGTTCCAAATACTTGGCACCGTTTTCCGCAATAAAATTCTTTCGCTCCTGGAGGCCGTCACCCAGCAGCACATTAAAGTAGTGGGCCGTCCGCTCCGCATCCTCCGGCATGACCTTGATCAGCCGCCGGGTCTCCGGATTCATGGTGGTCATCCACATCATGGCCGGGTCGTTTTCACCAAGTCCCTTGGAGCGTTGGATGGAGACTTTCTTACCCTCCAGCTCTTTCAGAATCTGAACCTTTTCCTGCTCGTTATAAGCAAACCAGGTTTTGTCCTTGCAGGTGATCTCAAACAGCGGAGACTCCGCAATATACACATAGCCGTCCCGGATCAGGGTGGGACAAAGCCTATAGAGCATGGTGAGGATCAGGGTGCGGATCTGGAAGCCGTCCACGTCCGCATCGGTGCAGATGACGACTTTATTCCAGCGCAGGGCGGAAATGTCAAAGCTGGACAGCTCCTTGGCCCGTTTTCCATGGACCTCCACGCCGCAGCCCAGGACCTTTACCAGATCCGTAATAATGGGAGAAGCGAAAATCTTGCTGTAATCCGCTTTCAGGCAGTTGAGGATTTTACCCCGAACCGGCATAATGCCCTGGAATTCCGCATCCCGGCCCATTTTTACGGAGCCTAAAGCGGAATCGCCCTCTACGATGTACAGTTCCCGGATGGAGGTATCCCGACTGCGGCAGTCTACGAATTTCTGGACCCGGTTGGAGATATCCACATTGCCGGAGAGCTTTTTCTTGACGGTGGACTTGGTTTTCTCCGCCGACTCTCTGGCCCGCTTGTTGACCAGAATCTGCTCTGCCGCCCGCTCCGCCTCCTGCTTGTTCTCAATGAACCAGACTTGCAGCTGCTCTTTCAGGAAAGCGGTCATGGCCTCCTGGGTAAACTTGGAATTGACGGATTTTTTGGTCTGATTCTCAAAGCAGCCAATGGTGGAGAAACAGTTGGTCACCAGCACCAGGCTGTCCTGGATGTCCTGGAAAATGATTTTGCTTTCGCTTTTGGTATATTTGTTGTTGTCCCGCAGAAACTTGTCAAAGGCGGCAGTAAAGGCACTGCGCACCGCCTTGTCAGGGCTGCCGCCGTATTCCAGCCAGGAGGAGTTGTGATAAAACTCAATATGAGAAATCTGCTTGCTGAAGCAGAAAGAAGCCGTGATTTTCAGCTTCATCTCCGGCCGGTTGTCCGCGTCTCTGCCCCGGCGTTCCGTTTCCCAATACACGGGCATGGTAAAGGCATTGTCCCCTACCAGCTCCTCCACATACTGCCGGATGCCGTCAGTGTAGCAGAATTCCTCGATTTCGAATTTACCCTTTACCTGGTTGCGGAACCGGAACGTGATGCCCTTGTTGACCACCGCCTGGCGGCGCAGCACATCCCGGAAGTATTCTACGGGAATGTCGATTTCCGTAAAAACCTGCCGGTCCGGCCGCCAGTGGAAGGTAGAACCGGTCTTTTTCCGGTCCGTAGGCTCTTTTTTCAGGCCGCCAACGTTTCTGCCCTTTTCAAAGTGCAGATCATAGCGAAAACCATCCCGGCGGATGGTGGCGTCAAAGAATTCCGAAGCGTACTGGGTGGCGCAGGAACCCAGGCCATTGAGGCCCAGAGAATACTCATAGTTTTCTCCGTTCTCCCCGTATTTGCCACCGGCGTACATTTCGCAGAAAACCAATTCCCAGTTGAACCGCTTTTCTTTCTCGTTATAGTCTACAGGACAGCCACGGCCAAAATCCTCTACCTCAACGCTCAAATCCTCATAACGGGTGACGATGATGGTATCGCCGTAGCCCTCCCGAGCCTCGTCAATGGCGTTGGACAAAATCTCAAAAACCGCATGCTTGCAGCCTTCCAGATCGTCAGAGCCGAAAATGACCGCCGGACGCTTCCGGACCCGGTCCTCTCCTTTCAGCATGGAAATACTGGAATTTCCATAGTGTTCTTGTTGTTTTTTTGCCATAATCAATTACCTGCCATAAAAATCCTATTATATTTTGAGTATTATACCCGTTTTCCCCGGCAAAGTCAACCACGCGCCCAAAAAAGCGGATGGGGCCGAATGTTTGAAGTCAATGGGAAAGCCGTCGAATATGGGCAAATCCTCCAAAAAAAGCTCTTGTAATTTGTGTTGAGAGCGGTTATAATAGGCAACACACAGATGATAGGAGGTCATAATTATGGCTGTTAAAATCGAAAAGGAAACCATTATCGGAGATATTCTGGACGTGGCACCTCAGGCTGCCCCCCTGTTCTTTGCCATCGGTATGCACTGCCTGGGCTGCCCTTCTTCCCGGGGGGAAACCGTTGAGGAAGCCTGCATGGTTCACGGCGTGGACTGCGAGCCTTTCCTGGCCCAGCTGAACCACTTCCTGGAAGCCTACGAAGCCAACAACGGTGAGAACTAAGAAAACTGCGAAGAATAAACGGGAGCCGGTTTGGCTCCCGTTTTTTAGGAGAACACTATGAAATTGCCAATTTCTCAGCGGCTTCTGGCCTGCTGTGACTATGTTTCCCCAGGGGCTGTGGTGGCGGACGTGGGCTGCGACCACGGGTATCTATCCATCCATTTGCTGCAAACCGGACTGGCCCGTCAGGTCTATGCCTCGGACATCCGACCGGGGCCTCTGGACAGTGCCGTCAAAAACGCTGCCAAATTTGGGGTAGCCCAGCACATTTCTTTTTTCCTTTCCGATGGGGTGCAGGCCCTGCCCCGGGATTTTGACACCCTGGTCTGTGCCGGTATGGGGGCGGATGTGATGATCTCCATTCTGGAAAAGGCCCCATGGCTGCAAGATGATCACTATCGTCTCGTTTTACAGTGCCAGTCCAAAACCCCGGTGCTGCGCCGGTATTTAAGCCAAACCGGCTGGACCATTCACCGGGAGCAGGTACTGCGGGACGGGCGGTTTCTCTACACCGTGCTGGAAGCCCTCTGGAATCCTGGCGAGCCTCTGACCCCGGGCCAGTGTCATATTTCCCCGGCACTGCTCAGAGGAAACGGACCCTTGGTGCCGGAATACATCACCTGGGTCCGGGAGCATCTGGCCCTTTCCGTCAACAACAAGTCAGACCCCAACCCCTGGGAAACGGACGCTTACAACGAGCTTCGCGCATTGGAGGAAATATGAGAACCACACAGGAGATTTTTGACGTTCTAGATGGGTTGGCCCCCCAGGCCCTGGCCATGGATTGGGACAACTGCGGATTGCAGGTCGGAAGCCGGAATCGGGCGGTAAACCGGGTCCTCGTTGCCCTGGACCCCTTTGAAGATGTTTGCCGGGAGGCAGACGAAATCGGTGCGGAACTGATCGTGACCCACCATCCCCTGTTCTTTCCCTCCACCTCCTGCATGAACGAAGACACTGCCCTGGGCCGTGCCGCTTCCATGCTGATTCGTGGGGGACACACGCTATACAGCTGCCACACCAACCTGGACATTGCCAAGGGCGGTGTCAATGACCGACTGGCCCAGGTTTTGGGGCTACAAAATGTGGAAACCATCGGCGCAGAGGGACTGCTCCGCCGGGGTACCGTTGCGCCGCAGCCCTTGGAGCAATTTTTGGCCACCGTCCAGGAGGCCCTGGGCTGCCCCGGTCTGCGGTACTGTGACGGTGGGAAGCCCTGCACCCGCATCGCCGTAGGCGGCGGTGCCTGTGGTTCGGAACTGCGGGAGGCAGCGGATAACGGCTGCGACACTTTTGTGACCTCCGACATCAAATACAATCAGTTCTGGGATGCCCAGGACCTGGGAATCACCCTCATTGACGCGGGCCACTTTTATACGGAGAACCCTGTTTGCGCCGTGCTGGCCCACACCCTGCGCCAGGCTTTTCCGGAGCTGGATGTACGGATTTCTCAAAAACACAGGGATTGTATGAAATTCTTCGGAAAACCCGTTGATTTTTTCTGAGAACGGCGTTATAATAGGTTGAACATTTTTGAAAACATTCCAGAAAGGGAAGATTATCCAATGTCCGGACATTCCAAATGGCATAACATTCAGAAAACCAAGGGTGCGCAGGATGCCAAGCGTGCCGCTTCCTTTACGAAAATCGCAAAGGAAATGATCGTGGCTGTAAAGGAAGGCGGCGGCTCTGCCGATCCCACCTACAACTCCCGTCTGGCCACCGTTATCACCAAGGCCAAGGCCGCCAATATGCCCAATGACAACATCAAGCGGGTACTGGAAAAGGCCAGCTCCGCCGGCAGCGGTGACAACTACGAATCCATTACTTACGAAGGCTATGGACCCGGCGGCGTTGCCGTCATTGTAGAAGCCATGACCGACAACCGGAACCGGACCGCCGGCTCCGTCCGCCACCATTTTGACAAGTACGGTGGAAACCTGGGTGCCAACGGCTGCGTCAGCTGGAGCTTCGATAAGAAAGGCGTTCTGGTTATTGACAACGAGGACGGCGACTACGAAGAAGATCAGGTCATGATGGACGCCATGGACTGCGGTGCCGATGACTTTGAAGCCGACGGCGATGTGTTCACCGTTTACACCGCCCCCGATGATTTCAACGCCGTTGCCGACGCCCTGACCGCCAAGAAGTACAGCTTTGTCTCCGCTCAGATTGAAATGGTTCCTCAGAATTATGTGAAACTCTCCCCTGAGGATGCCGACAAGATGGAAAAAATGCTGGATCTGTTTGAGGACGATGATGACGTTCAGAACACCTGGCACAACTGGGAGCAGGAATAAACTCATTTTTTCAGAAACCACTCCGGATTTTCTTCCGGGGTGGTTTTCTTTTTTTCAGTTTCCCTCTTGCGAACCTTAGCAGATTATGGTAAACTTATTTTGCTTTCTACAAAAACAGACAATGCAGGTGAGCCTATGAAAAAAAGAATCTCCTTTCTCCTTGCGGCCCTATTGATTCTGGGGCTGCTGTCCGGCTGTACCCCCACCGCCACTTCCTCCATACAGGAATCGGCTGCTACCCAACCGCTCCCCCAGTCCCCCACCGCTCCCGCTGACGGTGATCCCAAAGATGTGACCTGTAAGGGAAGCTATTCCTCCGTCACATTCAACCGGGAACTCATTGCCAGAGTGGGAGAAACAAACCTGACAAACGGAGAACTGCAATTTTATTATCTCGGTGCCATAGGCTCTTATTTTCAGGGAAACCCCACCCAAAAGCCGAATCTGACCCAGGATTTGGACACCCAAAGCTGCCCCATTGACAAAACGGTTCACTCCTGGCAGCAGTATTTTCTAAAAGAAGCCCTGTCCTCCTGGCATACGGCCCAGGCCCTGGTGGCTCTATCCAAGGCAGAGGGACTGCCGGTGGAGCCGGAATATGCCCCCAGCGATGGCTTCTATGAAGAATATATGGACGGTATGCCCGCCACCAAATATATGTACCGCTACACACCGGACTATGCTCCCAACTCCATGCACCAAAAATATCTGGATGAACTGCCCCAGGTTTTTGAGGCTCTGGCCAAGGAGCTTGGTTTTTCCTCCGGAGAGGAACTGGCGCAAACCCTGTGCGGCGTTTCTCTGGACACCCTGGTAGAAAGCGCGAACGTTTACAACTGGGGGTATATGTATCTTTCCACCATGGCTGACTACCTGAAACCGGAAGAAGCGGACATTCAGGAGGCGGCGGACAAAAACAAGGAAAAAGATGCCCAGGTTCTCTACGTGGACTTTCATCAGGTCCTTCTGACTCCGGAGGAGGGCGAAACTTCAGAGGACTGCAAACAGCGGGCCGAAAAAATGGTCGCCAAGTGGAGTGGCTTCTTCCGCAAAAGCGAGGGTACCTTTGGCCAGATGGCCTATGACTATTCTGAGGATGAAGCCTCCCGACTTTTGGGCGGTGCCTATCTCCACGTTCCCAAAGGCGGCCTGATTCCCGAACTGGAAGATTGGCTGTTTGACGATGCCCGGGTCAGCGGTGACGCCACCGTGGTAGAATCTCCTCTGGGCATCCATATGCTCTACTACACCGCCGGAAACACCCTGGCCTATGCCCAGGCGGAACAGTCTCTTCTGGCGGAAAACCTGCAAAAGCTTGCCCAGCGCGCCCGGGAAACATACCCCATGACCGTTTATTACGGGGCCATCCGTCTGATGCCCATTGCAAGTGATCGCCTGTTCTCTTTCTCCGATGTACTCTACCAGGACGTTGCCCATGAGCGTTTCCCGGAAATTCCGCTGTATTTGCAGCAGGATTACGGTGCCACCCGATATGGCAACTATCCTCTGCGGACCTACGGCTGCGGCATTACCTCTCTTTCCATGCTCTCCACCTACATGACCGATACCGAGCTGACCCCTCCTGAAATGTGCAGACGTTATGGCTCTTACTGCCATTCTGACGGAACGGACGGTATGATTTTCATCAACGAACCTTGCAACATGGGTTACTACGTCATCGACAAAATATTCAGCGGTGAGGAAGCCCTAAAGGCCCTGAAAGACGGCTACGTGGTGGTCTCCCTGCAAAATTATGGCTACTGGACCAGCAAGGGACACTACATCGTTCTTGAAAAAATTGACGAGGACGGCATTCAGGTCCGGGATTCCAATATTTATAACTACAGAAAGCTGCCCGCCCACAAGCTGGACCGGCATTCCTGGAATAATATTTTCCCCAACAATGTGCGCTGGTGGGTATTTGAGAAAAAGCAGGTCCGCTCCCCCCTGTGTACCCGGTGCGGCACCCCGGAAAGCTACCCTGAGGGGATTTTGAAAACCGATTATCTGTGCCAGAGATGTGCCAAGGCCCTGACACGGAGAAATCTGTATCTGTCTCTCGCAACAACGCTTCCATAAAAACACTGCCGCGGCATGAGGACTCTTTGGTATCCTCATGCCGCGGCAGATATTTTTTATCGTTACAGGCCACTCTTCATGGCCCGCTTCCGGGCAATGTTGATGGGGCCTTCTTCCATGTTGTTGATCCAGGCCAGGCTCTTGCCGCAGCCGTAGGCCGTGCAGGAATCCGGGTCATCGGCAACGATGCAGGGAATGCCGGTACGCTCCATTAAAAGCTCCGCAAAACCCCAAAGCTGGCTGGAACCGCCGGTCAGGGTAATGCCGTTTTCGGACACGTCACTGACAAGTTCCGGGCTGGCCTGTTCCAGTACCGCCATGGTTTCATCGGCGATCATCCGGGCGGGGCGGCGCAGAACCTCATAGATTTCTTTGGAGCTGATGGTCACCATCTTCGGCATACCGGTCTTGGAATCCCGGCCCTTGACGTTCATAGTCAGTTCCTCATTCCGGGGATAGACCTCACCGATCTGGATTTTGATTTCCTCGGCGGTGACCTGGCCCACCACCATATTGTGCTGGCGGCGGATATACCGGGCAATGGCCTCGTCAAAGGCATCACCCGCCATTTTTAAGGAGGAGGAAACGGAAACGCCGTTCATGCTCAGCACGGCAATGTCCGTGGTGCCGCCGCCGATATCCACCACCATATGGCCGTTGGGGTCCTTGATATTCAGTCCGGCACCCAGAGCCGCTGCCAGCGGTTCTTCGATCAGGAACACACGGCGGGCACCGGCCTCAATGGCGGCGTTGATCACGCTGCGTTCCTCTACCTCGGTAACACCGCTGGGAACACTGACGACCACACGGGGCTTGGGGGTAAAAATAGAAGCCTTGGTGGCGGTTTTGAACATTTCGCTCAGCATTTTCACGGTCATTTCGTGGTCGGAAATAATGCCGTCCTTTAAAGGCCGCATGGCCACCACGTTGCCGGGGGTCCGGTTCAGCATGTTCCGGGCCGCAGAGCCGACCTGTAGAATTTTGCCGGTGTTTCGGTCCACCGCCACAACAGAGGGCTCCCGAACCACCAGGCCCTTGCCGTCGGCATAAATCAGTACATTCGATGTTCCCAGGTCCACACCCAGGTCATTGGAAAACAGCTGCATTTGGTACCTCCGCGCCTGAAGGCGCAATCATAGAATCAACAAATTTATTTGGGGGACTGCTTCTGGGCTGCCGCCACCGTTCCGCAGGAAACGCTTTTGGCTCCTGCGGACAAAAGGACTCTGGCGCATTCCTCCGCCGTGGCCCCGGTGGTAAACACATCGTCGATCAGCAGGATGCGTTTTCCTTTTACGGAATACTTTGGGTGCATCTCATAGACCCCAAGCACATTTCCCCTGCGTTCTTCCCCGGTAAGCGAGGATTGGGGACGGTTATGGCGGCGCTTTCTCAAAAGCTTCCTGGGCTTTATTCCCAGCTCTGCGCCCACAGCCTCTGCCAGAAGCTGGGCCTGGTCGTAACCTCTGCGGAATCGGCGCAGGGGGCTCACCGGGGCCCAGGTGAGTTCATCGAAGCCCTCCGGGTGCTGCTGTTCCAGGCACATGGCAAGCCTGTGCCCCAAAGGCACCGCCAAATCGGTACGCCCGTGGAACTTGAGTTTCAGAATAGAAGCCCGGACGTTCCCCTTATAGTACCAGACCGAAGTGAAACTGTCAAGAAATTGAAGCTTTGTTTTTCTGTTTGGATGCTCTTTTTCCGGAAGGCAGGGAAAATCCGGGCCGATCCGGCGGCATTTTTCGCAAAAATCCGTTTCATTTTTGGAAAGAAGCCGGTCACACAGGGCGCATCTTGGGGGAAACAGCAAATCCAGCACCCAGTACCAGGGAAACAGCAGCACCTCTTTCATCCTACTTTTCCCTGAAGCCGCAGCTTTAAGCCGGTGTAACGCTTGTTTTTCCGGGCATTGGCGGTCATGGCCGCCACGGTCTCCTCCCGGCCCACCAGAATCAGCAGTTCCTTTGCCCGGGTGACAGCCGTATACAAAACACTGCGGCTGAGAAGATAAGGGGACCCGCCCCAGGCCGCAAGGATCACCGCCCGGTATTCGCTGCCCTGACTTTTATGGACGGTAATGGCAAAGGCCGGTTCCAGCTCCCCAAGCTGGGTAAAATCGTAGTCGGCCTCCCGGTCGTCATAGACCACGGTGACTGTCTCCTTATTTCGGTCAATTTCCAGAATCACGCCCACGTCCCCGTTGAACACCCCAGCTCCGGCAGCGGTGCCGTCACATTTTTTCCATACGATGTCATAGTTATTGCGGATCTGCATGACCCGGTCCCCCTCCCGGAACGTGAAATCCCCATAGCTATGTTCCTTTTTATCCGGACTGGGGGGATTCAACGCCCCCTGCAGCAGCTTATTCAGGGCCACCGTTCCAACGCCTCCCTTTCGGGTGGGAGAGAGTACCTGAATCTGGTCCGCGGGAATGCCCATATTCTTGGGAAGCCGGGTGCTGCACAGATCCCGGATGAGTTTGGTCAATTCCTCCTCGGAGTTGCGGCGCATGAAAAAGAAGTCGCTTTTCACATTTTTAAGCTCCGGCATTTCTCCCTGATTGATCTTGTGGGCGTTCATAACGATAAGGCTCTGTTGGGCCTGACGGAAAATTTCGGTCAGACGGACTGCGGGAAGCTGGCCGCTGCGCAGCATATCCCCAAAGGGAGAGCCAGGGCCTACCGGAGGCAGCTGATCCGGGTCACCCACCAGAATCAGCCGTTTCCCTTTGGGAATTGCCCGCAAAAGCCTGTATAGCAGGCGAATATCCACCATAGACATTTCATCCACAATGACGGCATCAGCCTTTAAGGGGTTATCCTCATCCCGGGCAAAGTACATTTTTCCGGTATTCTGGTCAATGCCCGCCTCCAAAAGCCTGTGGATGGTGGAAGCCTCCTCGCCGGTGACCTCTGCCATGCGCTTGGCCGCCCGGCCTGTGGGGGCCGCCACCAGGCATTTCATCTGCAAATTTCCCAAAAGGGACAGAATGCCCGTCAAAAGGGTCGTTTTGCCGGTACCGGGGCCGCCGGTGATCAGCAGCAGGCCGGAAGTCGCCGCCTCCCGAATGGCCTGGGTCTGCTCTGCGGAATACTCGATGCCGCTGTCCCGGGCCACCTGGGCAATGCGTTCCTCCAAATCTTCCGGCTCCGGAAAAGCTTTTTTCGCCAGTTCCTGCAAGCGCATGGTGGTATAGACTTCTGCCTCGTGAAGCTCCGGCAGATAATCCACGGTGATGTTTGCCAGAACATCCCGAACCACCCGCCCGGCTTCCAATAGCCGCTCCAAGCCCTGGGCAATCGGCTCCGGCTCCAGGCTCAACAGCTGGGCGGCAGACAGCAGCAGCTTTTCTTCCGGAAGAAAGCTGTGACCTACGGTGAGATTGTATTCCAGCTGAAATAGGATGCCCGCCTCCACCCGGCGGGGGTCGTCTCCGGCCACTCCCAGTTCAATGGCAAATCGGTCCACGGCTCCAAAGGGGGCTTCCAGCCCCTCCTCCATGAGCAGATAGGGGTCGTCATACAATAAATCCACCGTACTCTCTCCAAAGAGCTTGTAGGCCCGCAGTGCCAGTTCTGCCGGGAGCTGATGCTGGGTAAAAAATTCCATCAGCTGCCGCATACCCACCCGGACCCGGAATTCCTCACCGATGGCCTTGGCTCTGGCCTCGGAGATCCCAGAGACCTCTGCCAGACGCAACGGCTCCCGCTCCATGATCTGCAGGGTCTTGTCTCCGAATTTTGCCACGATGCGGGCAGCGGATACAGGGCCAATGCCTTTGATGACCCGGCCCGCCAGATAGGCCTGGATTTGAGCGGCGGTTTCCGGCATCAGTCGTTCCAGGAATTCCGCCTCAAACTGCCGCCCGTAGGAAGCGTGGCTGCTCCACTTCCCTGTGACCATGAGCCGCTCTCCCACCACAGGCAGGGGGATGGTGCCTACCACGGTCACCGCCTGTTTTTCTCCCACATTCAGCCGCAGTACACTGTAGCCGTTGTCGTAATTCTGGTAGACCACCGTTTCGATGGTCCCCTGCAATATTTCCAGTTCCTGTGTCAAAACCCGTTCCTCTCTCATTCCCGGCCCCATGGGACAGGCCGTGTGTTTCTCCCCCAAAAACGGGGACAGCATACAAGGCAGCCTGGTGTAATGGACCTTGCAAGTCATCCATCTTTAAAAAGCTGCCGTTTCTTTCTTTTCAGTTTACTATATTTCCGTAGAATTGGGAAGTAGTTTCTGAAAAAAATTTACATTTGCAGAAATTTGATCAGACCCAATCCTCTCTTTTTTTAACAGTTTCGGAAAAGTGATGAATAATTCTACTTGCAAGAATGAACAATTTGCAGTACAATAAGATACATGAGGAGGTTCGCCATGAAAGAGTGGAGTTTACTGATATGGATACCTCAATTTGGTATTTCCATTGTGTTTCCTCTGATTGCTTTTATCATGCTGGCTGTTTGGCTTCGGGATTATTGGGGCTGGGGTGACTGGGTCATCGCCGCCGGTATTTTTTGCGGTCTCATCACTGCTGCCATCGGTTTTCGGGATACGGCCAGAGCCATGCTGGAAGCCTCGGGACACAAAAAAGAACACAAAGACCATGGTGTCAGTTTTAACAGCCATGATTAAGGAAAGGAGATCTGATACATGATCTTACAACCCGCTTCCCGTAGGGAAGTCCGACGCATTGCCCTGGGAAGCTCCCTGTGCGCCCTGATTCAAATCGGCGTATTCTGGCTGTTGGCTTTTTTTGAAATCGGCTCTTTCGGCGTTTCCATTGTCACCGGCACCATTGGCGGTACCTTGATGGCAATTCTGAACTTTGCCCTGATGTGCATCACCATTCAGAATGCCACCGGCATTGAAGACGAGAAAGTGATGAAAGCAAAGGTCCGCAATGGCTACAATCTGCGGAAAATCATTCAGATTCTGTGGGTTATTGCCGCGTTCTTCCTGCCCCATGTAAACGTCCTGGCCTCGGCCATTCCGCTGTTTTTCCCCAATGTGGTCATCTACTATTTGCAGTTTCACGGAAAGCTCTTCCCCCAGCAGGAAGCCGCCCCGGCCACTGCCGCTCCCCGGGCCGTACCGGAGGAGGAGGAAGAAAACGATGACCTGGGACCTTTTGAAGCATAATACAAAGAAACAGATATACTAGATTCGGATGAGGTGATTATTCCTTATGGAAATGTCAATCAACGGCGCAAAAATTCTCGCCACCTTCGAAAACGTCCCTGTGCTGGGAACGGTACACATCACCCAGACGCTGGTGGTCGGCTGGCTGGTCATGCTGATCATCTCTGCCCTGTGCATCTGGCTGGGTTCCGGGCTGAAAGTCACCGGCATCTCCCGGAAACAGGCCGCCGCGGAAACCATCGTCAACGCTCTGGTGAATTTTGTTCACGACAAAATGGGGACGGACTTTGACCGGTACATTCCCCTGGTGGGTACCATTTTTGTGACCAGTATCGTCTCCAATCTCATAAGCCTTGTGGGCATCTGGAGTCCCACGGCGGATTTGATGACGGAGCTTGCCTGGGCGTTGGTGGTTTTTGTTCTCATCACCTACCACAAGATCAAGTCCTCCGGCATCGGCGGGTATCTGAAAGGCTTCCTGGACCCCATCTTTATTATGGCACCCATCAACGTTATGAGTGAGCTGTTTACCCCCATCAGCATGGCCTGCCGTCATTTCGGCAACATTCTCTCCGGCACGGTTATTTCCGCTTTGATTTACGGCTCCCTTACCGCTGCCAGCTATGCCCTGTTTGGCGCGCTGGGTTCCAGCCCTGTTGCGGCCATCCTGGTGGTTCTGGCAGGAGCGGCACTGATTTTCTTCGGCAAGAAGAAAGGCAAAAAGGGTCTGTTTATTTTCGGCATCATTCTCGCGGTGCTGGGCGGGCTGGGACTTCTTTCCAGCCTGGGCGGGGTGTTCGCCAGCTTCCCCTGGCTGACCATCGGTATTCCCGCCATCACCAGCTTCTACTTTGACTGGTTCAGCGGCTGCATCCAGGCCTTTATCTTCTGCACCCTGACCACCATCTTCATCAAACAGGCCGCGGGCTAAACCAAAGCGGCCATTTGAATAAAAAAGCACCAATGCAAAGCAAAAAAATAGGAGGCTAATTCTATGAACGATTACACTGTATTGGCAAAAGGTATTGCACTGGCCGGTTGTGCCATTGGTTCCGGTCTGGCTCTGATTGCCGGTGTCGGCCCTGGTATCGGCGAAGGTAACGCTGTAGCCCGGGCTTGTGAAGCCATTGGCCGTCAGCCCGAGTGCAAAGGCGACGTAACCAGCACCCTGATTCTTGGTGTTGCTCTTTCCGAGACCACCGGTATCTACGGCTTCGTTACCGGCCTGCTGCTGATTTTCTTCGCACCCGGTCAGTTCATGAAGTTCCTGGGCTAATCTTCCGGAATCACTACTTTTCATTATACCGGAAGGAGGCAAATCAATGGAGACACTTTATCAGTCTCTCGTGGCGGTGGAACCTGTCACCCTGATTGCCAACATCTGCAATCTGTTTATTCAGATGCTGATCGTCAAAAAGTTTTTCCTGGATAAAATCATGGCCGTTCTGGACCAACGCCGCAGTGCCGCCGATAAAGAGATCAGCGACGCCAAGGAAGCCAAGGATGAGGCTCTGAGCATTAAAAAGACCTACGAGGACAATATGCTCCAGGCCAATGCCAAGGCCAACGAAATTCTGGCCACTGCTCAGAAAACCGCTGCCGAGCGCAGCGAAAAGATCATTGGGGAAGCACAGCAAGCTGCCGCCCAGATCAAGAGCAAGGCCTCTGCGGACATTGCCCAGGAAAAGAAAAAGGCAATTAACGACGCCAAAAACGAGATTTCCGGCCTGGCTCTGGCCATTGCCGGAAAGGTCGTAGAGCGGGAGTTGGCAGATTCCGATCAGGCCGGTCTTATTGACCGCTTCATTGACGAATTGGGTGATCAGGTATGACCCAGGTTGGAAGCGTCTATGGAGAGGCCCTGTATGAGCTGGCCAAAAGCGAGGGCTTGCAGGAAAGCATCCTGGAAGAGCTGAAGGCTTTAAATGAAAGCTTTCGTCAGGAGCCGGGCTTTATCCAGCTGCTCAGCAGCCACGCCATTTCCAAGCAGGAGCGGTGCAAGGTCCTGGATGACAGTTTTCGGGGGAAAATCAACCAATATGTGCTGAACTTCCTGAAAATTCTCACCGAAAAGGGCTATATGCACCACTTCTCCCATTGCTGCGAAGCCTATACCAGGCTTTACAATGAAGACAACAACATTCTGAGCGTTCGGGCGGTCACTGCGGTTTCTCTGACGGAAACCCAGTCCCAAGCCCTGACTCAGAAGCTGACCCGCCTGACCGGCAAGACCATTTTGCTGGAAAACCGGGTCGATCCCACCTGTCTGGGCGGCGTTCGTCTGGACTATGATGGGCAGCGGCTGGACGATACCATCTCCCACAGACTGGACTCGGTGCGTGAGCTGCTGAAAAACACCGTACTCTGACGAGAAAGCAGGGACTGTATGGAACTTAGACCCGAAGAAATAACCAAAATCATTCGTAGTCAAATCAAAAACTACGAAAACAGGATCGAGGTCAGTGAAACCGGTGTCGTCATTCTGGTGGGCGACGGCATCGCAAAGGCCTCCGGTCTTGATAAGTGCATGGCCGGTGAGTTGGTGGAATTCCCCGACGGCTCCTACGGCATGGCACAGAACCTGGAAGAAGAAACCGTTTCCATCGTTATCCTTGGCTCTGACCAGGGCATCAAGGAGGGCGATATTGTAAAGCGTACCGGCAAGGTGGTATCCGTACCCGTTGGCCAGGGCCTGATTGGCCGTGTCGTCAACGCCTTGGGCGCACCCATTGACGGCAAGGGCGGCATTGAAGCCGAGGCTTACAAGGCCATCGAATCCCCTGCCCCCGGCATCATTGAGAGAAAGCACGTTTCCGTGCCTCTGCAAACGGGCATCAAGGCCATTGACTCCATGATCCCCATTGGCCGTGGCCAGCGTGAGCTGATCATCGGTGACCGGCAGACCGGTAAAACCACCATCGCCACCGACACCATTCTGAACCAGAAAGGCAAGGACGTGATCTGCATTTACGTTGCCATCGGTCAGAAGCGTTCCACCGTTGCCCAGGTGGTTGAAAACCTGACCCTGGGTGGGGCCATGGACTACACCATCGTGGTTTCCGCCACTGCTTCGGAACTGGCACCAATGCAGTATATCGCCCCCTACTCCGGCTGCACCATGGGCGAATACTTCATGCACCAGGGCAAGGACGTGCTGGTCATCTATGACGACCTTTCCAAGCACGCCGTGGCCTACCGTGCCATTTCCTTGCTGATCCGCCGTCCCCCCGGACGGGAAGCTTACCCCGGCGACGTATTCTACCTCCATTCCCGTCTGTTGGAGCGGGCAGCCCAGCTGTCCCCCGAATTGGGCGGCGGCAGCCTGACGGCCCTTCCCATTATTGAGACCCAGGCCGGTGACGTTTCCGCCTATATCCCCACCAACGTCATTTCCATTACCGACGGCCAGATTTTCCTGGAAACCGAGCTGTTCAACTCCGGCATCATGCCCGCCGTGAACCCCGGTATCTCCGTTTCCCGTGTTGGCGGTGACGCCCAGATCAAGGCCATGAAGAAAGTTGCCGGTTCTCTGAAACTGCTGTATTCCCAGTACCGGGAGCTGCAGAGCTTTGCCCAGTTCGGCTCCGATCTGGACGCGGATACCAAGCAGCGTCTGGCATTGGGCGAGCGGATCGTGGCGGTGCTGAAGCAGAAGAACAACTCCCCCAAGGAAGTCGCCCAGCAGGTTTGCATTATTTACGCCGTTACCAGAGGATACCTTACCAATATCTCCCTGGAACAGGTTCCGGAGTTTGAAAAGCGGCTGGAGGAGCATATGGAGAACCTGCACAGCGATGTGCTGGAGTCCATCCGTTCCACCGGTAAGCTGGAGCCTGAAACCGAGCAGCAGCTGATCAAGGCCCTGGAGGAGCTGGTCGCGCAGTTCAACCCGGCATAAAAGGAGGGAAACAGCATGGCTGGCGTTTCCACTAAGGAGATCAAAACCCGCATCCGAAGCATGGAGAGTACCAAGCAGATCACCAAAGCCATGGAAATGGTTGCTGCCTCCAAGCTCCGTCATGCCCAGGCCCAGGTTCAGAACTCCCGGCCCTATTTTGAGATCCTGCACTCCACGATTGAAGACATTGTGCGTACCAACCGGGACTTTTCCTCCCCGTTCTTCACCCAACGTGCCGAGGGCAAAACAGTATTTATCGTCATTGCCGGTGACCGGGGACTGGCCGGGGGCTATAACAGCAATGTCCTCAAAATGGTCCAGCAAAAGCTGGACGGGTGTCCCGATGCCCTGGTGCTGCCCATCGGCAAGCGGGCCCTTGATTATTTCGTAAGCCATAAGGTCCCTGTACTGACAGAGACCTACGCCGAGGCCGCCGGTGTTTCCATCGGTGACTGCTTCTCCATTGCCAAACAGCTCTCCAAGGGCTTTTTGGCCGGAGAATACAACGGCATTCACATTGCTTACACCAATTTTGTTTCCATGCTTTCTCAGACACCTGATACCATGCAGCTGCTGCCCCTAACGTGCAGCGAGGAAATGCGGCGGGAAGGTGTTGAAAGCGGCATTCTTTACGAGCCATCCGGTGAGGAGGTTTTTGCCTCCATCGTTCCGGAGTATCTGGGCGGTATTCTCTATGGCACCCTTTGCGAAAGCCGGGCCTCTGAACAGGCCGCGCGGCGCAGCGCAATGGACTCTGCCACACAGAACGCCGAAGATATGATTGCGGACCTGAGCCTGAAGTTCAACCGCGCACGGCAGGCCTCCATTACCCAGGAGATCACCGAAATCGTGGCCGGCTCTTGATCCCGTACCCATCCTAACATGAGGAGTTGAATTCCATGGCCAAAAACAAAGGAACTGTGGTCCAGATCATGGGCCCTGTTCTGGATATTCGCTTCGAGGAGGATCAGCTGCCCAGTCTGCTGAACGCCATCGAAGTTCCCAATGGAGACAAGACCATCATTGCGGAGGTTGCCCAGCACATTGGTGACAACGTTGTCCGCTGCATTGCCATGTCCTCCACCGACGGCCTGCAGCGCGGCACAGAGGTCACCGATACCGGTGCCCCCATTTCTGTGCCTGTAGGCGAGGCTTGCCTGGGCCGGGTCTTTAATCTGCTGGGTCAGCCCATTGATAACAAGCCCGAAGTCGAATCCCAGGAGCGTTGGCCCATCCACCGTCCCGCCCCCTCCTATGAGGAGCAGCAGCCCGCCACCGAGATCCTGGAAACCGGCATCAAGGTCATTGACCTGATCTGCCCCTACGCCAAGGGCGGTAAAATCGGTCTGTTCGGCGGTGCCGGTGTCGGCAAAACCGTTCTGATTCAGGAGCTGATTTACAACATCGCCACGGCCCACAACGGCTACTCCGTATTTACCGGCGTCGGCGAGCGTACCCGTGAGGGCAATGACCTTTACAACGAAATGACCGAAAGCGGCGTTATTTCCAAGACCGCCATGGTCTTCGGTCAGATGAACGAACCCCCCGGAGCGCGTATGCGTGTAGGCCTTTCCGGCCTGACCATGGCCGAGTACTTCCGGGACGTAAAGCACCAGGACGTGCTGCTGTTCATTGACAACATCTTCCGTTTCACCCAGGCCGGTTCTGAGGTTTCCGCTCTGCTGGGCCGTATGCCCTCCGCCGTTGGTTACCAGCCCACCCTGGCAACGGAAATGGGTGCTTTGCAGGAGCGTATCACCTCCACCAAGGACGGCTCCATCACCTCTGTCCAGGCCGTTTACGTGCCTGCTGACGACCTGACGGACCCGGCCCCTGCCACCACCTTTGCCCACCTGGACGCCACCACGGTTCTGGACCGCAGCATCGCCAGCCTTGGCATCTACCCTGCCGTTGACCCCCTGGACTCCACCTCCCGGATTTTGTCTCCGGAAGTGGTGGGCAAGGAGCATTACGAGACCGCCCGTGCCGTCCAGAGCATTTTGCAGCGGTATAAGGAGCTGCAGGACATCATTGCCATTATGGGTATGGACGAACTCAGCGACGAGGACAAGCTCACCGTCAACCGGGCCAGAAAGGTCCAGCGGTTCCTGAGCCAGCCCTTCCATGTTGCCGAGCAGTTCACCGGCTATCAGGGCAAGTATGTGCCTCTGAAGGAGACCATCCGGTCCTTCAAGGAGATCATCGAGGGCAAGCACGACGATATTCCCGAGTCCTACTTCCTGTTCGCCGGCTCCATTGACGAGGTTGTCGAAAAGTACAGGGGCGGTGAGAAGGCATGAGTACCTTCCCCCTGAAAATCGTTACCCCCGATGGCCTGATTTATGACGGAAACGCCGAGCGGCTCATTGTCCGCTCCACCACCGGGGATTTGGCCATCATGGCCCGCCACATCAACTATGTGACCCCCCTGGGCATGGGCAAGGCCGCAGTCATCGCCGACGGCAAACGCCGGGAGGCCGCCTGCATCGGCGGAATGCTCAGCGTTGTAGACGGAGCGGTGACCCTGGTTCCCACCACCTTTGAGTGGGCGGATAACATCGATGTGGACCGTGCGGAGGCTTCTTTGCACCGGGCAGAGGATGTTCTGCACAACAAGAACGCCACGGATACCGATCTTCGTCTGGCAGAAGCCAGACTCCACCGCGCCCTGGTCCGCAAAAGCGTGGCCAGCCGTAAATAAACTGCACCGGGACCTGATCCATTCAGGCCCCGGTTTTTGCTTTTCAAAAAGCATTTTGCCGCTCTATTGCATTGGTAGTTCTTGTGTGCTATATTATTGGTGATGAGAAGCCGAAGTTTTTTAGGAATATGGGCCAATAAGCAATGCAGGACTTTGAGGAAGTTGTGTGTATGAAAAAAGAATTAGAACATTCAAAACACTCTGGCTTAGACCCCATAATTACTTTGGTACTGATTTTGGCAGTGTTAAAGGTGACAGGGTATATTTCATGGTCTTGGTTGTGGGTATTTAGTCCGATTTGGTTGACATGCTTGTTTTTCACTGTTGTTTTTTCGGCTATATTAATTGGTGGTCGAATCGTCAAAGGAAAGTGGTAACTTTCCGCCCGTATAGCACTACCACAATCCCATGCGTTCCGAAAACCCTGATTTATAAAGATGGTGTATCCAAATGAAACTGGTAAAACCTACTATGGAATATGATCAAGCGATCCAACAGTTCCGGCAGGAGTTTTTGGAGTACGAAGGCTCCATGGACGGCTGCGGTTCGCTGCGGAAATTTGACCGAACCCAGGATTGGCTGGATCAGGTACAACTGCTTCAAAATCCCCAAACGGTGCCTGACGGTCTTGTCCCTATGACACAGTACATCTATGTCCGAGAAACTGACAAAAAAATCATCGGTGTCATCCAGATACGGCATTATTTGAATACATTTTTAGAAAAATACGGCGGTCATATCGGCTACAGCGTATGTCCCAGTGAACGCCGAAAGGGGTATGCCACGCAAATGCTCCGGTCTGTCCTGCCAAAATGCCAGAAGCTGGGCATTGAGCGGGTTCTCATCAGCTGTGTTCAGGGAAATGCCGGAAGCCGGGGCGTGATTCTAAATAACGGCGGCGTATATGAATCCGTGGTTTTCGAACCGGAACACCAGGTCTATTTAGAGCGATATTGGATTGATTTATCAAATGTTCTTTGACAACATTGCAAACTGAGGGGGCTGTCGTCTCGCAATAAAGTTGCCTACCAAAAAATGTTAAGTCAGGGCCACAGGCGAAGCCTGTGGCCCTGACTTTTGTTTTAGGGATTGCCGATGGATGGTAGGTAGTTTCCGGTGGCGGTGTTGTACACGTCTCCCCGGGAGCCGGAAACGTAGCTGTTGCCCAGGTCCTCACCGATCAGGGAGGCTAAAATGCCCTTCGTGTTTCTCGTATCAACGGTGCCGCCTGCGGTGCAGTCCTGGAGGGTGCCGCCGTTTGCGTAGGAAATGCCGCCCATGCCGGTGGGGGTCTTGACCTCAAGCTGGGCTGTGCAGCGCAGCAGCGTCCCGGTCTGATATTCCGCAATGCCGCCTACAAAACCGCACCTGTCAGCATTTAAGTATACGGAGCAGTCCTTGATGACGCCGGAATCTGTATTGTTCCGGCAAATACCGCCGATGGCATGGCAGTTGGCGGCGTAGACCGTGACCGCACAGCCCGTAACGGTGCCTCCATTGCTCAGAACCAATCCCCCGCCGTCGGCATTTTCCAGTTTGCCCCCATCCATGGTACAGGAAAGGGTGAGATTTTCGATTCGCCCCTCACTCGTCAGATTCCAGATCAGGGCTGCCGCCCGGATGCTTTCGCCGGGGGCAAAGTCATAGGAAAGGCCATAGATGGCATGGTTGTTTCCTTCCAGAACGCCGCTGAATTCTTTGATGGGAGAGAAGGTTCTTCCCCGGAAATCAATGTCGTTTTCCAGCCGGAACCAGGCGTTTGGCATGGCGCGCAGGTATTCTAAATCCTCCGGCGTTCTTAAAAGATAGGGGTCCCACTGGGTACCGCTGCCCTGGCTTCCCCCAATGCTGTAGCCATCGGGCAGGTTTGTTGTCTGAACGCTGTTGGACCTGTCAAAGCTCTCGTTCATTCCCGGGTAGCTGGCATCCCAGTATGCCATTGCGGCCACAGGGGCCTGCAATTGGGCGGTAAAATGGCTGTTTTGGACGGTGCCGTAATTCTGGGAGGCTACGTAATAGAAATACTGAACGTATTTTGCGTTGACGGATACCGTGCAGTCTTTCACGGTTTCCCAGTTTCGGGCGGCAATGCCGCTGACATTCCAGCATCCATCCGTATTCAGCTCCACCTTGCATTTTGTAATGGAGCCGTTGTTTTCCTCTACAGCACCGTAGACAACGCCAAAACCCGTTCCGGTGGTCTGTAGGGTGCAATCATTGATTTTGCCGCTGTTGTTCTGGGCCACCGGTGCGTAAACGCCCAAATCCATGGCTTCCTCTGCCCCACCGGATGCGCTGCATTGGATGGTTGACAGCACATAGCAGCACTCAATGGTTCCCTGGTTGCTTCTGGCCATGCCGGAAATGTGGGCGGGAAGCCGGTTATCCATCTGAACCTTTACCTCAACGCCCAGGCTATGCACCAGGGCCTTGCTGCCCAGGGAATCAAACAGCCCTGTGACCACATTGCTCTCGACCCGGGGAGACAGGCCAAAAATCCAGTGGCCGTTTCCGTTCAGGGTTCCGTTAAACTCCTCAATAGGAGAAAAAGTGGAGCCGTTCACCGTAATATCCTGGGCCAGCACAAAGCGGCCCTCCGGGTTTTTGCGCAGCTGTTCCAAGTCTTCCGCCGTGCGAAGTTCCGTGGTTTTCTTGTTTTTCCATAAATCCAATATAGAGGCTTCCGCCGGAACGGCCAGAATATCCAGGGCCGTTTTTCCGCCGCAGCTCAGCAGAAACGCCGTCAGTACGGTGGCAAGAAGCCAGCTTGTCCATCGTTTCATATGTACGCCTCCTATAGGTCGCCGCCGCTGAAATCAAACTTGTCCTGTGATGTAACAACATCATATTCCCCGCCGCACCAGGGGCAGCTGTGGCGAGTCCCGCCGTGATAGCAGCTGATTTTCTTGCAGTGCCAGTCATAAAACCAGCCCTTGGTGCCGCAATAGGGGCAGCCGGGGTACTCTGCGGTCTGGGGCAAACAGCTTTTGATATTCATACTCGTGTACCCCTCCCGCCCTGCCCGGGCCTCGTCAATGGGGAACGCCCAGGTTTCGTACCATTCCCCATCCTCCATCTGCTGCACACGGATGCCGAAGGTCTTTCCGGACTGTCCGCATTTTTGCAGGATGACCATTGCATTCATTGGCTCATTCCTCCTCTTTTTCTTCTGCTTTCTGTGCCTGTGGCTCCCAACCGTCAGGAGCGAGATAGGCCATCAGCAAAGTGGTATCGTCTCCGCAGCCCAAACGACTGGTTTCCGAGAGCCATTCCGGCAGATTCTCCTCCACCGCGTCAGGGCCATAGGTCTTTAAGGCTTCAAAATACTGTGCGCAGGTCTGCCTGAAAGCCTCGTCATCCGCATAGCTGTTGGACAGCCCATCGGTAGACAGCAGGAACGCGCAGGGCAAATGCTGCTCCCAGGACTGAAAATGCACCGTGGAAGCCGCCGTGTCAGGGCCATAGGTCTTTAAGGCTTCAAAATGCTGCTCCCAGGGCTGAAAACGCACCGTGGAAACCGCCTTTTTCCAGGCCTCCCGGGAACACAGGGAATGGGACTCCACCCCTAAGAGCTTGTCCGCCACCACCACCGGCTGTACGCCCCCATCGTCGGCATAGGTAATGTCCCCATCTCCGATTTGAAAGGCAAATACAAACGTCGGCGCAATCAGCAGTCCCAGCAGCGTGGTGCCGTACAGGCGGTAGAGGGCGTTCAGGTCCTCCTCCCCTGTCTGGGTCATGGGCATGGGCAGGCCTACTTTCAGGTGGTAGGCCTGTACATCCTCTTTCCAGGCCCGCTCCACCGTCTGGGCAAATTTCAGGCTGCCCTGGTGGTTGAGGTAGTCGGATAATAGGTCCCCGGCGTTTTGGAAGCCAGAGTGGAGTTCTTCGATGAGTTTGCAAAAGGTGTTCACCGCCAGCTCCGCACCCGTGCCGCTATAGGGGCAGGAACGGCTTCCGTGACCGTCCGCCACGGACAAAACCAGGCTTCCATCCTCCAATTCCCGGGACAACTTTCTATCCTGGCATTCCAGATTTCGCTGAATGTGGGTATAGCCCTGAATGGACTCCCCAAGAATTCGTTGCATCATGTGGGTTCTCCCATGGCAGCGGTGTGCTTACCACACATCTTCCGCGTTCACGTCATCCAAATCCGGCAGGGTGATGTTGCCGTCCAGCATACGGGGTTCCTGGGTTTCCTGGGAGGACTGCTCCGTCTTCTGCACATCCCCCACCTCCATAGGATTGCTGGTGGGGTTGGAAACGGCACTGGCAACGGTGGAGGCCCACTTGATGAAATGGGTCAGCACTTCCGGGTTGCCCGCATCCAGAACGGCCTCCGGGTTGCCGGTGAAAGCCTCCAGCACGCTCCGCTCTGCATCCTTGCCGATGGCAATGGCCACCTTTACGGCTTTCTTGCCCCAGGGCATTTTCAGCAGCTTTTCCAGGGGCCGCTTCCAGTCATCCGTGGGATAGCCATCGGTCAGCAGGACGATCACCGGGGGCAAGGCCCGGTCGGGCATCGGGGGCATGGAAAGCTGTCCGGCCAGCAGTTCAAAGGCCTTGCCCATATCGGTAATGCCGTTGGCCTCCACATCCTCCCAGGCAAACTCCTCAATAGGCACCGGCTCTGCCGTGACCCAGGATGCGCCGCTGGCGAATTTCAGCGTGTGGATGTACAGCTGGGCATTGGGGTTCCCCGCCGCCTCCTCCCGCATGGGTTCGATGCACTCCTGGATGGCGTGGTTCACCGCACCAATCCTGTCCCCGGCCATGGAGCTGGAGCAGTCCACCATCCAGAAAAAATGCAGGGGGCGATTGGCCAAAGCTCCTCCCGGAATTTTCAGTTTGTCAGCCATTTGTTATTCCTCCAAGTTATTATTATTTGAATTCGCCTTTTTTAGAGCCAAAATCAATGCCCGCCCCCCGGACAATGGCAGCACTTCTGCCGGGGGCAATGGGCAGCTGGGTGCCATCGGTTTTGAGGTAGGTCCAGTTCTCCTGGCTGTCGTTTCGCAGACCCAAAAGGGCGGGATTTTTGGGGTTCCGAACCACCGTACCCACCACGGTGTGCATGTCGTAATCTCCGGAAATCTGGTGGCGGTAAAGCCGGGCATCGGGCTGGATCAGTAGTCTTCTTCTGCCGATTTGCAGCACCCCGGCCATGGCCACAGGGGCTTTGCAATTCCAGCAGCAATGGCCTTTTTCGGCCTTTGCGGTGTCGTAAAAAACCTCCGCCCCGCACTTGGGGCAATGGCGAATGCCGCTCATCATATTGGCCGCCAAGTCCATCCAGCGTTTCTCCGTCACCCGCCGGTTTGGCTCAAGCCCGGTGGTGAAACTCTCGGTAAACAAATCCTTGAGTTCCTGGGGATAGACCTGCCAATAGGCAATGGCGTTGCCATGGACCGCCGGGTCCGGGCGGTTGCTGTCGTCCGCAGGGTCATAGATGAACACCGGATGGGTGCCATAGAGCATTTCCTGGGCGGGGATGTCCCAGCATCTGATATTGGACTCCCGTTTGCCCAGCAGCGGATGGGCAATGCAGAACAGGTGGAACAGCAGTACCGCCAGGGAAAACTGGTCCGTATACCGGGAGGGTTTGGCCTCCCCCCGAATGATTTCCGGGGCCATAAAGCCGTAAGTACCTTTCACCAGCCCCGGCATGTCCTTGGGGGCCACATTGTCGTTGTCGCAAATCAGCACATCCCCGGTGTCCGGGTCAAAGAACAGGTTGTTGTAGTTGATGTCCCGGTAGCAGTTGCCGGAGGCGTGAAGCTTTTCGTAGGCTCCGGCCAGGTTGTAGGCGGTGCGGCAGCGGGTATAGAGGGACATCTCCACCCGGCATTTCAGCAAATCCACCAGGCCCTTGTAGTTTTTCTGCCGCAGGGGCATGATGTAGCCAAAGGTCTTTCCCTCCGGGGCAAAAATCAGGTCCTCCGGCCACAAAAAGGCCTTGTCCGGTGCGCCCATTTCCACCAGCCGTTTCAGAATTTCCAGCTGCTGGGGCAGGGCGGTTTGGGGAAAGTACCATTTGAGGGCCATCTTCGCCCCCTCGGTCTCCACCTCGTAAACCTCCCCCTGTCCCCCGGCCCCCAGCAGGGCCAGGACCTTATAAGAGATCTGCGTCTGGGAGACCAGAACAGTCCCCGGCTGTAATTGTCCGTTCATTGTTTTTCACTCCTATGTTTTTTCTGATGAAGATTGGCTGTTGAAGTTTTTTTCACACGCTGTAGATCTCCACAAATCCCAAATAAAACCAAAAACCACATAGCCCATCATTCCTAGAACAAACTCCTGCCAAACCCATGTTCCAACCAATGGACTATCCCGACAAAAGGCTACTAGATCGGCCGCTGCAAATAATCCGCCTGCCGTGTATATCGCAGAATATGGGATCATAAGAAATCCTATAACTTCTTTCAGCAGAGGGCTTCTTGAAACCAATGCGCCGTATACACCGGGGTACCCCGCTCCCTCATAGGAAAAAAGGCTAAAAAGGCTCCACACATACAGTATAAAATGTGCCAAACAAAGCAAAACGGAAAGAGTGCCATCTGTTTCCGCTACACCTGCGAATACCAGTACCAGTGCAATCGCATAGGAAATTGCCCCGTACAGCCCAATCACAAACATAATACGTGCGAAAATCGACATTCCCTGCCAGTGCTTGCCCGCAGAGGCAAGTACCGCATTTTGCTGTCGCTTCTGCCTTGCAGGCTGCTTTTCAGAGGGCTTTATTACCGGCTTCTCTTTCTTCTCCTGCCCAGCTATGGCCGGGGCCTGTGTACCCAGTGCCGTTTTCCAGAAGGTGCTGCTGATTTCCAGGGCGCATTCCTGCTGCATACCGTAGGCGTCCATCATTTCCCCGACCAGGCGGTGGTATTCCCGCTGCTGTTTTCGAGGGGCTTCGTCCCGGAGAGCCAGAATGCGGGTGTTTCCTCCGCATTTTAGAAAAATATCCAATTGATTTTTCTGCGCCCGGAGCTGTCCGCCGGAAAAATCCGCAAACAAACCGGAAAGCCGCCGCCCGTCCGCAAAGGCATCCGGATATGCTTCATAAATCTCCTTTAAGACCGACTCCGTGCTTTTCTTTTTGAACACGCCGCTCTCCTCCTGTCCCCCGGCTGTAATTGTCCGTTCATTGTTTTTCTCTCCTTCTTTCTACTGCCACATAGAGCCGTTCTTTTTTGTAGATTTAAAAAGTCTGACAAGCCAGACTATGGTGTATAGCCAACAGGCGAAAACACCTATCGTAGGTCCATCTGTTAGAAACAAAAGAAATAGCCACCCAAATAGAACATCAAAAAAAGCAAAAGTGCTGAATAACTCAGAATATATGACTGATTCCTCTATCCAGGAAAGCTCCCTGGGAAGCATGTAGAAGACCTTTGCTCCAACATCCAACAGATAAATCCCGCCCAATAGATAAAGGTTCCACATATAATTTGCAAAACCATCTGTGATCATGACCTGTACCAACCGAATCGTACAGGCGATCACGCCATAGGCACCGACCACAAACATCAGCCGCGCAAAGCCGGACATTTTCCCAAAGAGCTTCAGCAGTCCCTTTATTCGTTGCCCTCGTGGCTGCTTTTCCGATGGCTTTTTCGCCGGCTTCTCTTTCTGCTCCTGCCCACCCATGGCCGGGGCCTGTGTACCCAGTGCCGTTTTCCAGAAGATGCTGCTGATTTCCAGGGCGCGTTCCTGCTGCATACTGTAGGCGTCCGTCATTTCTCCGACCAGGCGGTGGAATTCCCGCTGCTGTATCCGAGGGGCTTCGTCCCGGAGGGCCAGAATGCGGGTGTTTCCTCCGCATTTCAGGAAAATATCCAATTGATTTTTCTGCGCCCGGAGCTGTCCGCCGGAAAAATCCGCAAACAAACCGGAAAGCCGCCGCCCGTCTGCAAAGGCATCCGGGTATGCTTCATAAATCTCCTTTAAGACCGACTCCGTGCTTTTCTTTTTGAACACACCGCTCTCCTCCTGCCCCCCGGACCCCAGCAGGGCCAGGACCTTGTAAAGAATCCACACCCGGAAGACCGGAACAGTCCCCCGGCTGTCATTGACCGTTCATTGCTTTTCCCATTGTTTTTCTGATGACCCACTGTAGTGGTTCTCTATTTTTCTACTTTTTGTGATAAGCGTATTTCTTGCACGCTATAGGCCTCCACCAAGCCCAAACAAAAGTAAACAAACCGTATGCCAGTAGGCCGAACGCTAGAAAATCGCCCCACGTTCCATCCAATATTGCATTCAAACAGAGACCATATACAGAGAAACCGCTGCTCGCCATGTAGAGAGTCCAATAAGAAGCAGCCACCATTGTTACCAATAGTGCTAATGGAAAGTCCGCTAATTTTGGCCGTGGGGTGATTATTGAAACAAGTGCGCCGTATACACCAAGGTACCCCGCTTCCTCATTGGAAAAAAGGCGAAAAAGGTACCACACATACAGCAGAAAATGTACCAGACAATACAAAACGGGAAAAGTGTCATCTGTTTCCGCTACACCTGTGAATACCAGTACCAGTACAATCGCATAGGAAATTGCCCCATACAGCCCGATCACAAACATAATACGTGCGAAAATCGACATTCCCTGCCAGTGCTTGCCCGCAGAGGCAAGCACCGCATTTTGCTGTCGCTTCTGCCTTGCAGGCTGCTTTTCAGACGGCTTTTCAGAGGGCTTTATTACCGGCTTCTCTTTCTGCTCCTGTCCACCCATGGTCGGGGCCTGTGTACCCAGGGGCTTTTTCGCCGGCTTCTCGTTCTTCTCCTGCCCAGCCATGGTCGGGGCCTGTGTATCCAGGGGCTTTTTCGCTGGCTTCTCGTTCTTCTCCTGCCCAGCCATGGCCGGGGCCTGTGTACCCAGTGCCGTTTTCCAGAAGGTGCTGCTGATTTCCAGGGCAAGTTCCTGCCGCATACCGTAGGTATCCGTCATTTCTCCGACCAGGCGGCGGTATTCCCGCTGCTGTATCCGAGGGACTTCGTCCCGGAGGGCCAGAATACGGGTGTTTCCCCTGCATTCCAGAAAAATGTCCAATTGTTTTTTCTGCGCCCGGAGCTGCCCGCCGGAAAAATCCGCAATCAAACCGGAAAGCCGCTGCCCGTCCGCAAAGGCATCCGGGTATGCTTCATAAATCTCCTTTAAGACCGTCTCCATGCTTTTCTTTTTGAACACGCCGCTCTCCTCCTGTCCCCCGGACCTGTACAAAGGACGGGGGCGTTATCTTATGGCTATTATAGCACACAGAACCGCCTCCATCATCTGCCAAGAACGACGTTATGGTGCGAATTTTGACGGTTCGCTGCTAAAAACGACGTTTTTTTCTGGGCGCACCTTGCTTTCCCGGCGGTGTCATGTATAATAAACGTATAGAACAACTCCGGGAGGTAAGCAATGTTTCCTCTGATTTTTCTCTGCAATTGCCTGGGTATCTTGGTGGGCAATCTGCTTTTGTTTTATACATCCGCCCGACTGGTGGAGCCGAAGCGGCCCCGGCTGTATGTGTGGGCGGCAAGTCTGCTGGGTCTTGCCATCTGGACCCTCAATAACTATTTGCTTCCGAGCCCTTCCCCTTTGCTGGATACCTTTACGGTGGTGTTTGCGGTGGTGAGCAGCTTCTGTGTTAGCCCCCGGGGGCAGAAATGGCAGGGTGCCGTGGCCACCCTGGGACTGGCGGTGCTGACCATTGCCATTATGTTTGTGGTCAGTCTGGTCGCCTTTCCCGTGGCCGAAAAGCTCCATATCCCCGCCCAGGTGCTGACAGACAGAAAACGATCCTTTGGCAATGCCATGATGTCTTTCCTGTGTCAGCCCATCTTTGCGCTGGTTTGCTTTTTCTATTACCGTCTGGTGAAAAACCGCCTTCCCCGGCTGCATCTTTCCCCTACGCTGCTGTTCCTCCTGCTCATCCCCATCAGCCAGGGGTTGCTGATGAATATTATCAACCGATTCCTATCCTATGGCATCAGCATTGGCGGCATCCGCCAACTCTACGGCCTGGCCGTCCTGCTGTCCGTTGCCGCAGACGTAGGCTTTGCTTTCGGAATGTGGAAAATCCAGCAGAGTGAGGAGCTGCGCCAGCAAGTACGCAGAGCCAACGAGCAGCTGGAAGTGCAGATGGGGTACTATCGGCAGCTGCAGGAGAGTATTCTCACCGTAAATCAGATCCGTCACGACCTGAACAACCAGCTTCAGGCCGCTTACCGCCTGATGGATTCCGGCCAGACCGAGCTTGCACGGCAGCAGCTGACCCGGTTGCAGCGTGATGTTGGTCCCCGGGTCGGGCCACGGTTCACCAGCAATCTTTTGGTGGATGCGGTACTCTCTGACAAGGCCATGCTTTGCCGGGAGGAGGGCATTGCGCTGACCATCAGCACAGAACTGCCCGCCGAACTGCCGATAGAAAGCACCCACCTGTGCAGCATATTCTCGAATTTGCTGGACAACAGCATTCAGGGCGTTCTGAACAGCGATACGGCGCAGAAGCAAATCGAGCTGCAAGCATCGGTCCGTGGAAACTGCCTGATGATTCGCTGCACCAACCCCGCAAAAAAGCCCGTTCGGAGTCAAAGGCACGACCCCCTGCGAACCCACGGCCTGGGGCTGGGTATTCTCAATACCATTGCCTCCAAATACAGCGGCACCCTGAACACCGAATATCGGGATGGCAGTTTCCGCACCGATCTGTGTATACCGCTGCCAGAAAAGACGGAAGGAGAAATGGCCCATGTGCAATAATCCCCAACAGTGGAATGTTTTTCTGTGTGATGACGAGCCGCTGGTTCTGGACCGTCTAGAGGAATTGTGTCAGAAAACCCTGCTGCCCCAGTTCAGCACCGTATTCCACTGCGCTGCCGGACCGGATGCCCTGCCAGACCCAGAGGTTCCGCTCCACATTGCGGTGCTGGACATTGCATTGAAGCAGGACAGCGGTATCTCCCTGGCCCGGACCATTCTGAAAAACTGGCCTGATTGCCAGATCATTTTTGTCAGCGGCTACCCCCGGTATGTCAGCGATGTTTACGATGTTCCCCACCTGGGCATGGTTCTCAAGGAGCAGCTGGATACCCAGCTCCCCAAATTTCTTCTCCGGGCCGCTGCCAACCTCAGCAGCACCCAGGAGCAGACCCTGACCGTTCTGTCCAACAGAGTTCCTCTGGAAATTCTGCTCTCCTCTGTCCTCTATCTGGAACGGAATGACCATAGCACCTACCTCCATCTTTTTTCCGGACACACCATCCGTACCCGGCAAAAAATCAGCGAAATTCTTTCTCAACCGGATACTCAAACCCTGTGCCGGTGCCATGTGAGCTATGCGGTGAATCTGCGCCATGTAAAAACCCACAACGTCCGTAAATTCTGCCTCATCAACGACGAGCAGATCCCCATCAGCCGCATTTACGCCCAATCCGCCCGCACCGCCTACTATGCGTACCTGCAAGGCTCCCTGCTGCAATGACCGGTAAAAGATTTATGGGGCCAGCTCCTTTTGTGGAGCTGGCCCCTTGGGTCTTTATTATGCTAATTTGAACACCAGAGTTCCGATGACTTCATCGTCCCAATTGTAGTAATCCACAGTCAGGGTGTCGCCTACGGTGCCCTCTACACGCCAGGGCATACTGTGGAGTTTGCCCTGACCATCATCGACCCAGCCGCCGCCTTCTTTCCAGGTCACTTCCCGGGCTTCTGCCTTTTTTAAGGAGGAGAAGATGGTCTCATCCGTGATTTCATCGTCGAATTCCAGCATGGTGCCGGTGGCGGTTTCGTTCATCGTAATGCTGCGGACGATCATTCCGGCTACTGCGTTGGGGTCCTGGGCGTAGAGGACCTTGCTCTCCCCCTCCGGGGCCTCAGTCACCGGGAATTTCAGCTCCACCCGCTGAATGTTTTCTTCACCGGTGCCATGCTCCCAGGCGATCACACGGCAGGCAGCTTCCGTCACGGTCACGTTGGGATCCCGCTGTCCGGAAACCAGAATGGTGGCCTCGCTGTCAGACTGGTTCTTAATCAGCACATCGGCAACCGCCACACCCAGTTCCTCCCGGTTGGCAATATCCGCCATGATCCGCAGAATTTTTTTCCCCTTGCTGTCGGCATACTCCTGAATGGTCTGGGAGCCTGACAGGCCGATTTCGCTGACGGATTGGTCCGGCTCTACATAGTCCGGCATCAGGATGTAGTTATCGCCGCCGGAAACCCCCACCGTGACCATAAAGTAGCCCTTGTCAAACAGGGTCTCTACCACAGAACAGCTCCAATCCTGTCTTGTTTCCTGAACGGTTTGGGTCTCGATATATTCCGTTGCCGTCTGGGGCAGTTCATTATAGTGTCCCCTGGTCATGTCCCAAATGCCCAGATAGCAGCCCGCCGCATAGGCCGTCACGCTCAGAATAGAAATTACCAGGGCAGCTACCAGCAGCATTTTTCCAAAGCGTTTTCCCTTGGGCTTCACCGTTTCAAATTTTCCCATATTCTGTACCTCCAGGATGTACTCATCCGCAATATTGCCAAATTGGCTTAAAAAGTCAAAGGATCTCACAATAGCTCCTCCTTTTGCAGAAAGAATCTCAATCGGTTGCGGGTGCGAAACAGCTGGGTCTTGACCCTGCTCTCGGAAGCCCCGGTACGCTGGGCAATTTCCTTTACGGAGTAGAGATACCAATACCGGGATACAAAAATCATCCGCTCGTTTTTAGGGAGACCCTCCAAAAACCGGTCCAGGGCCTCTTGCATCTGCTTGCCCATAAGTGCTGCCTGGGTGGTGTCACCGCCGGAAAGGCAATCTTCCAGTTCCTCCAAGGCCAGGGCCGTTTCCCCGCTGCCCCGTTTTTCGGTGTTTCTTTTGCGCCAGCAGTCCAAAGCATGGTGCCGCGTGAGTTTTGCCAGGTAGGCAGCAAGTCTTTTGGGCCTTGTGGGAGGGATGCTCCGCCAGGCACTTAAATATGTATCATTGACACTTTCTTCGGAATCCTCCCGGTTTTCCAGAATATTCCAGGCAATTTTGTAGCAGAAGTTCCCGTATTTTTCATGGACCTGCCGAATTGCTTCCTCCGTTCGGGAGAAGAACAGATTGATGATCTGACTGTCTTCCATTCCCGCACCTCCTGATTGATTTTCTATTGCTGTAAGGGCCTTACACCTATCAAGACGTTTTTTACAACCGTTGGTTACACCATCATCCCATATTTTTTTGGAAATTTCAATAAAATTTTCCTTTTGCTCTTGTAAATTCCGCCGATTTAGCGTATACTTAGCCTATATTTTCAGCGAGAGAGAGGGTTTTATTCCTATGGATCTGATTTCTGTCAGAGAGCTGTTCAAAAACACAGATGCCTACGCCGGTAAAGAAGTGACTGTAGGCGGCTGGGTCCGGTCTGTTCGGGCCAGCAAGCAGTTTGGCTTTATCGTGCTGAATGACGGCACTTTCTTTACCCCTGTCCAGGTGGTCTACCACGACACCATGGATAATTTTAATGAGATTTCCAAGGTAAATGTGGGTGCTGCCCTGGTCGTCAAAGGCGAGGTGCTGCTGACCCCCGATGCCAAGCAGCCTTTTGAAATCCAGGCCACCCAGGTCACTATTGAGGGTCCCTCTGCCAGTGACTACCCCATGCAGAAGAAGCGGCACACCGTAGAGTTCCTGCGGACCATGCCCCATCTGCGGCCCCGGACCAATATGTTCCAGGCCATCTTCCGTGTGCGCAGCCTGGCAGCCTATGCCATCCACCAGTTCTTCCAGGAGCAGGACTTTGTATATGTCCATACCCCCCTGATCACCGGGTCTGACTGCGAGGGTGCCGGTGAAATGTTCCAGGTCACCACTCTGGATCTCAACAACGTCCCCAAGACCGAGGACGGCAAGGTGGATTTCAGCCAGGACTTCTTTGGCAAGCCCACCAACCTGACGGTTTCCGGTCAGCTCAACGGCGAGACCTTCGCCATGGCTTTTAAAAACATCTACACCTTCGGACCCACTTTCCGGGCAGAGAACTCCAACACCAGCCGCCACGCCGCTGAGTTCTGGATGATCGAGCCTGAAATCGTCTTTGCGGACCTGGAAGACAATATGGAACTGGCCGAGGCCATGATCAAGTATATCATCTCCTATGTGCTGGAACACGCCCCCGAGGAAATGAACTTCTTCAATTCCTTTGTTGACAAGGGTCTGCTGGATCGGCTGAACCATGTTGTAAACTCCGAGTTTGGCCGCATTACCTATACGGATGCCGTGAAGATTCTGGAAGAACACAACGACCAGTTTGAGTATCCCGTCCACTGGGGCTGCGACTTGCAGACCGAGCATGAACGCTACCTGACCGAGCAAATCTTCAAGCGGCCCGTCTTTGTCACTGACTACCCCAAGGATATCAAGGCTTTCTATATGAAGCTGAATCCCGACGGAAAGACCGTTGCGGCTATGGACTGCCTGGTTCCCGGCATCGGTGAAATCATCGGCGGCAGCCAGCGTGAGGACAATTACGACATCCTCAAGGCCCGTATTGAAGAACTGGGTATGCGGGCAGAAGACTATGACTTCTACCTGGACCTGCGTAAGTACGGCTCCGCCCGCCACGCCGGCTTCGGCCTGGGCTTTGAACGCTGCGTCATGTACCTGACCGGCGTCAGCAACATCCGTGATGCCATTCCTTTCCCCCGCACTGTGGGCAACTGCGAACTGTAAAAAATATCCCCTCTCATTTTTTGAGAGGGGATATTTCATAGCCTTTATTTCCCAGTGGAACCGAAGCCGCCGGTTCCTCGGGGGGTGTCGTCCAGGGTGTCGGCTTCATAGTAATCCGGCTGGATCACCGGGGTCACCACCAGCTGGGCGATCCGGTCCCCGTGTTCAACCACTCTGGCTTCGGTGCCGTGGTTGTGGAGGGCGATCATAAACTCCCCCCGGTAGTCGCTGTCGATGACCCCCACCTTATTGGCAGGGGCCAACCCCTGCTTGCAGGCCAGACCGCTGCGGGCATAAACGAGACCCACATAGCCCTTGGGCAGGGCCATGGAAAGGCCCGTGGGGAGAAACACCGTTTCCCCCGGCTCAATGGTCACAGGCTCCTCCAAACAGGCGTACAGGTCCGCCCCTGCCGCTTCCCGGGAGCCGAAAGTGGGCATTTTTGCCCCGGGGCGCAATTTTTTTACCGCTACTTTTTCCATTCTTTCATTCCCTTTCCCTGGGTCTGCCAAT
Organism: uncultured Oscillospiraceae bacterium; assembly: GCA_934593275.1. Classification (GTDB taxonomy): domain Bacteria; phylum Bacillota; class Clostridia; order Oscillospirales; family Oscillospiraceae; genus Faecousia. The sequence goes on from CAKTQE010000002.1 coordinate 101,184, forward strand.
CCTGCCACAGTACGACCTGCCCTGCCTGACGGCTGGCAGGAACATCAATGAGTCTTTGATTCTCGGAGCCACGGAACCGCAGAGAGAGATTTTTCTGCTCCTCTACAAAAGGCCCGTCCACCAGCACATCGATGTTTTTCAAAAAGCGTTCGGTGGTGTCCCAGTCTCCCAGGGTGTGGGAGGTGATTTTTTCATAGGTGTAACCGGAGAACGCCCAGATGCTTTTTTCGGGATAGGTTTCCCGGACCGCCTCTACCAATTCTGCCAACGGCCCCTGGTTCTGCGGCTCAAAGGGTTCACCGCCCAAAAGGGTCAGGCCCTGGATGAAGTCAGGCTTCATCATATCCAAAATGCTTTGGAGGGTTTCAGCCGTAAAAGGGTCGCCATACTGAAAATCCCAGGCCACTTCATTAAAGCATCCCTTGCAATGGTGGGTGCAGCCGGAGACAAACAGGCTCACCCGCACACCGGGCCCATTGGCAATGTCACAGTTTTTAATAACCGCATAATTCATAAATCAAAACCTTCTTTTCAGGAGGATTTGGAGCTGTCTGCCCCGGAATCGGGGAACTGGGCGCGATAATCGTCCCATAGCTCCGTGTGGTTTCTTTTCCGCAGTCCCCGGCGGACCAGGCGGCGGATCAAATCATAAATCACCGCAAAGAGGGGCACGCAAATGACCATGCCCACAACGCCCCAGAGTCCGCCAAAGAGGATAATGGCAAACATGACCCAGAAGCCGGAAAGGCCGGTACGGTTGCCCAGAATCTTGGGTCCGATGACGTTGCCGTCCAGCTGCTGCAGCACCAATATCCAAATCACAAACCACAAAGCCTTGATGGGGCTTTCAATGAGAATCAGCAGTGTTGCAGGCACTGCGCCGATCACCGGGCCAAAGAAAGGGATAATATTGGTAACGCCCACCAGAACCGAGACAAGCAAGGTGTTGGGGATGCGCAAAATGGTACAGCCGATATAGCACAGCACACCGATAATGGCCGAGTCCATGATTTTACCGTCAATAAATCCGGCAAACATCCGGTCAATAAAGGCGACCTCCTGCAAAATCAGCTCCGCCCAGCGGTCCGGAAACATACCGCGAACCAAGAGTCTGGCTTGCTTGCCGAAACGCTTCCGGCCATGGAGGACATAGATGGCCACAATGAGACCGATCAAGACGTTATACAGGAACGTCATGACCCGCCAAACGCTGGTACCCAGGTTGGTGACCAGGCTGGTTATCTGGGGCATGACTTTGGACTGGACCCATTTTTCAATGTCCGCAAAGTAATTCTCATAGTTGTTCCTATAGAACTGCACCAGCCGCTCGTCCTCGCCAAAGGTGGCCGTGGCCCAACTGAGCAGCTGGTCCGCCTTGCCGGGCAGGGCGTTCCACAGCATCTCAATGCTCTGCAGCAGCTGGGGTACCACCATGGTGATCAGGGCGTAGACCACCAGAATGCCCACCAGCAGAGAAAAAGCCACCGCAAAGGCATTGGCGAACCGGCGCATGTTCTTGGGCAGCCGGAGCTGGAAGAAGGCTTCCAGGGCATTGCACATGGGCCGGAGCAGATAGGCGATAACACCGCCGTAAATAAAGGGGGCCAAGATGGTGCTGAGGTTGGACAGCACCGCACCGATGCCCTGGAGCCTGTACAGGAAGAAGAACAGCAGCACACTGAGGCTGATGGCTCCAAATCCCGCGATCATGGAGTAAAAATATTTTTCCTTGCTGGGGTCTTTCAAATTTACATCAACTCATTTCTGTTTGGGACGTTCTGAATTTTCGGGCAGACCCGCTGCAAGAGCTGCGGGCCGCTTTCTCAGAGGTTCCCTTTGTTCCATCCCCCTCAGTATACCAGTACCGCCCCTGTAATAAATGAACAAAATATGAATTATTGTAGCAGCCTCAGAGCAGAATGTTTACAATTTCTTCTTTTCTTCTGCCCCGGGAAGTCTTGCCTTTTCCCTCGTTTTAGAGTAAAATGATGCCACAAAGAATGCAAGGAGTGGTTTTATGCCCTACTATTACGGTTTTGACTGGACCTATGTGGTTCTGGTACTGCCCTGCGTGATTCTGTCCCTCTGGGCCAGTGCCAATGTCAACAGCACTTTTAAGCGTTATTCCAAACAGTTCTCCCGCAGAGGGCTGACCGGTGCCCAGGCTGCCGCCCAGGTTCTTTCTGCCAACGGCGTTACCGGCGTTCGGGTGGAGCGCATCAGCGGCAGTCTGACGGACCACTTTGACCCCCGGACCAATGTAATCCGGCTGTCCGATGACGTCTACGGCAGCACCTCCACCGCGGCCATTGGCGTTGCCTGTCACGAGGCAGGACACGCCGTTCAGTACGCCCAGGATTACGCCCCCATGCGGGTGCGGGCGGCGGTGATCCCCGCCACCAACTTAGGCTCCAAGCTGGCCATGCCCCTGATTCTGGCGGGACTGCTGTTCTCCTCCCTGGGGGAGCTTTCCTACGCCCTGGTGTATCTGGGCATTGCCTGTTTTGGCCTGTCTTTGGTATTCCAGCTGGTGACCCTTCCCGTGGAATTTGACGCCAGCCACCGGGCCATGGTGGCCATTTCCCAGACCGGGCTTCTGACCGAGGACGAGCAGCAGGGCGCACGAAAGACCCTGCGGGCAGCGGCACTGACCTATGTAGCCGCCACCGCCACAGCCCTTGCCCAGCTGCTGCGGCTGATCATCCTTTTCGGCAACCGTGGAAACCGAAGAAACGACTGAGCTTTTCCCCGCAGGAATCCTCCTGCGGGGTCTTTTTATGGGAAATCCCTTGACTTTTTGGGGTATTTTTCATATAATGCTCAAAGTGTAAAAAAATCAGAAGAAAGCGTGAATTTTTTGGAAGAACTTGTAAATATGTATATGGAAATGGGCGTTTCTCCCGGAGTCTATGCCTACGGTGAAAAAGCCCTGGAACGGCTGCGTGAGCGTTTTGCCGCCATTGATGCCGTGGCCGAGTACAATCAGGCCAAGGTTCTGTCTGCCATGCAGAAAAATCGGGTCTCTGCCGCCTGTTTCACCACCACCACCGGCTACGGCTATGATGACCTGGGCCGGGATACCCTGGAAAAGGTCTATGCCGATGTGTTCCACACGGAAGCCGCCCTGGTGCGGCCCCAGATCACCTGCGGCACCCATGCCCTGACCGTTGCCCTCAGTGCCAACCTGCTGCCCGGTGACGAGCTGCTTTCTCCCGTGGGGATGCCCTATGACACCTTGCAGGAGGTCATCGGCATCCGGGAAAGCCCCTGCTCTCTGGCAGAGTATGGCGTTCACTACCGGCAGGTGGATCTGCTTCCCGATGGGGACTTTAATTACGACGGCATCAAAAAAGCCATCAACGAAAAAACCAAGCTGATCACCATTCAGCGTTCCAAGGGCTACGCCACCCGGCCCAGTTTTTCTGTGGCGCAAATCGGCAAACTCATTGCATTCTGTAAAGCGTGCAAGCCCGACGTCACCGTGATGGTAGACAACTGCTACGGCGAATTTGTGGAGACCATGGAACCCTCGGACGTGGGGGCGGACATGGTGGTCGGTTCCCTGATCAAAAACCCCGGCGGGGGTCTTGCCCCCATTGGCGGCTACATCTGCGGCACGGAACAGTGCGTGTCCCGCTGTGCTTACCGGCTCTCCGCTCCCGGTCTGGGCCAGGAGGTCGGTGCCAACCTGGGGCTGATGAAAGATTTGTTCCAGGGCTTCTTCCTGGCACCCACGGTGGTGGCCGGTGCGGAAAAGGGTGCGGTCTTTGCCGCCAACCTCTATGAGCCGCTGGGCTATCACTGCGTTCCCAACGCCACGGAATCCCGGCATGATATCATCCAGGCCGTGGAACTGGGCAGCGAACAGGCCATGGTGGCATTCTGCAAGGGCATTCAGGAAGCGGCCCCGGTAGATTCCTTTGCAACCCCCCTGCCCTGGGATATGCCCGGGTATGACAGCCAGGTGATCATGGCAGCCGGTGCCTTTGTCCAAGGCTCCTCCATTGAACTGTCCGCCGACGGACCCATTCGGGAACCCTACGCCGTTTATTTCCAGGGCGGTCTGACCTGGTACCACGCAAAGCTTGGCATCCTCCTGAGTCTGCAAGAAATGGTCAATGCGGGACTTATCAAGCTGTAACCCCTATTAAAAACTTAAATGCCCGGCTGAGCCGGGCATTTGTTGTTTATTTGGCCACGAAACCAACTTTTTTGTAGACTTTTCGCAGGGTCTTTTCTGCCACGTAGCTGGCCTTTTCGGCACCGGCCTTGTAGACCTGCTCCAAGTAGGCCTTGTCTTTCATAATGCGGGTGGACTCCTCCCGGATGGGCCGCAGGGTCTCTACCACGGCTTCGCCTACCGCAGGCTTAAAAGCACCGTAGCCTTGCCCCGCAAACTCCCGCTCGATTTCCTCAAAGCTCTTGCCGGTACAGGCGGAGTAAATGGTCATCAGGTTGCTGACACCGGGCTTGTTCTCCTTGTCGTAGCGGACACAATTTTCCGTATCGGAGTCGGTAATGGCACGCTTGAACTGGCGCATGATGGTCTCCGGGGTGTCCATGATGATGACACGACCCGTATCCTCGTTTTCGGACTTGCTCATCTTGGCGGCAGGGTTGGTCAGGCTCATGATCCGGGCACCGACCTTGGGAACAAAAGGCTCCGGCATCTTGAATACATCCCCGTAAACGCCGTTAAACCGCCGGGCGATGGTGTGGCATAGCTCCACATGCTGCTTCTGGTCCTCACCCACAGGCACCAGATCCGGCTGGTACAGCAGGATGTCCGCTGCCATCAGGCTGGGATAGGAAAACAGGCCGCCATTGATGTTGTCGGCGTTTTTGGCGGACTTGTCTTTGAACTGGGTCATACGGCTGAGTTCACCGAACATAGAGTAGCACTGGAGTACCCAGCCCAGCTCCGCATGCTGGTGGACGTGGCTCTGGATGAACAGGGTGTTTTTCTCCGGGTCCAGGCCACAGGCAATGTACTGGGCCAGCTGCTCCAAAGTCCGCCGCCGCAAGTCCGCGGGGTTCTGCCGGACGGTAATGGCATGGAGGTCCGCCATGAAGTAAAAGCAGTCGTAGTCGTCAGCCCGCTCCGCCCAGTTTTTAACGGCACCTAAGTAGCTGCCCAGGGTCAGATCACCGGAGGGCTTGATGCCGGAAAGCATTCTCTTTTTAGGAAGAAGCTCTGTTGTTTCACTCATACTTTCTACACTTCCTTTAGTAGTCATGATTCATTATTTTACCATAGGCAGCAGTGTAACGCAAGTTTATTTTCTCTTTTCCTTTGAATTGATTTTATTCCGGCAATATGCTATACTTTATCCTGAAATCTTTTTATAGATAACGAGGTAATTGAGATATGGATCATCAAGCGTTAGCAGAGCTTTTGTTTCCCGATGTGACCGGCACCCCGGAGGAGCTGGAGCAGCGGTTCCCGGCCAGAAATCTTCCGGAGGGGGCAGTGGTCACCCGGATGGCCCCCTCTCCCACGGGTTTTGTACACCTGGGCAACCTGGTACAGGGCATGATCTCGGAGCGGATGGCCCATCGCTCCGGCGGCGTTCTCTTCCTGCGGGTAGAGGATACCGATGCCAAGCGGGAAGTCCCCGGGGCTGTGGAAGTGCTGATCAGCTCTTTGAAGCATTACAACATCCACTTTGACGAGGGCGCTACCATTGACGGGGACAACGGCAATTACGGTCCCTACCGGCAGCGTCAGCGGGCGGAGATCTACCATGTTTACGCCAAGAATCTGGTATCCGAGGGCAAGGCCTACCCCTGCTTCTGCACGGAGGAAGAGCTGTCCGCCATGCGGGAAAAGCAGGAGGCCAACAAGGAGACCACCGGCTACTATGGCCCCTATGCGCTGTGGCGTGACCGGCCCATGGAGGACATTCAGGCAGAGCTTGCCGCCGGACACCCCTGGGTGCTGCGGTTCCGCTCCACCGGCTCCATTGAAAACCAGTTTAAGTTTGACGACCTGGTAAAGGGCAAGCTGACCATTACGGAAAACAACGTGGATCATGTGCTGCTCAAATCCGATGGCATCCCCACCTACCACTTTGCCCACGCCGTGGATGACCACCTGATGCGCACCACCCATGTGGTCCGGGGCGATGAGTGGCTGTCCACCCTGCCTTTCCACATCCAGCTGTTCCAGGCCCTGGGCTTCAAGCTGCCTAAGTACGTCCACATTGGACCCTTGATGAAAATGGACGGCAACTCCAAGCGCAAGCTCTCCAAGCGGAAAGACCCGGAACTGGCCCTGACCTACTACAAAGCAGAGGGCTTCTCCACCCAGGCCATGCGGGAGTACCTGATGACCGTGCTGAACTCCAATTTTGAGGACTGGCGGCGGGCCAATCCCCAGGCGGACATTGACGCCTTCCCCTTTAGCCCCAAGAAGCTGAACCCCGCCGGCTCCCTCTTTGACTACGCCAAGCTGATTGACGTTTCCAAAAACGTCATCTCCCGGATGGATGCGGAAACGGTCTACACCCAATTGGCAGAATGGGCCAAGGAGTTCCAGCCGGACTTTGGCCGGAAGCTCACCGAGAACCCCGACTACGCAAAGGCCATTCTGGCCATTGGCCGGGGCGGGAAAAAGCCCAGAAAGGATCTGGCCACCTGGAAAGATGCCAAGGATTATATGGGCTTCTTCTATGACGAGTATTTGCAGACCCCGGATTTTGGAGACCAGTTCCCCAAGGCCACCGTTGCCGAGGTACTGAACCGGTTCCTGAAAGAATTTGACATAGCGGACGATGCCACCGTCTGGTTTGACAAAGTGAAAGCCATTACCGAGGCCATTGGCTTTACCACAGATATGAAAGCCTACAAGCAAGACCCCCAGGCCTTCCCCGGTACCGTTGCCGATGTGTCTACGTTCCTGCGTCTGGCCGTCACCGGCAAGACCAATTCTCCGGATCTTTACACCGTGATGCAGCTGCTGGGCTATGAGCGCACCCAGGAGCGGATTCGGAAAGCACTGGCCACTTTGGGCTGATTTCATAATTTTTTCCAAGGGGACCTTTCAACGGATTGACATTTCCCGTCAATTTGACTATAATGGGACCATCAAGAAACACTTTTTGGAGGCGATGTTATGGAAAAGAAAATCATTACGATCAGCCGTGAGTTCGGTTCCGGCGGACGGACCATCGGACATATGGTAGCGGATAAGCTGGGAATTCCTTTCTATGACGGTAAACTCGTTGAAGATATTGCCAAAGAGTCCGGTTTTGCGCCTAAGTTTGTTGCGGAGCATTCCGAGCATTCTCCCAGCGGCAGCGTGTTCTCCTATGCCTTTGCCCCCCAGGGCGTACCGGGCATTATGAACGGCCTTTCCACGGCGGATTACCTGTGGAACGCACAGTGCAACGTGATTTTGGATTTGGCGGAAAAAGGCCCCTGCGTCATTGTAGGCCGCAACGCCGACTACATTCTGAAAGACCGTCCGGATGCAATGCACATCTACGTCAACGCCGACAAGGCTTTCCGGGCCAAGCACATTGTGGATTTCTACGGTGAGACCGACAAGTCCCCGGAAGTCCGTCTGGCCGAAAAGGACAAACGCCGCCGGGTCAACTACCAGCACTACACCGGCAGAACCTGGGGCATGTCCCAGAACTACGACCTGTGCCTGCGCTCCAGCACCTTGGGCCTGGAACAGTGCGCCGAGATCATCGTCAACGCAGTCCTCAAATCCAGAGAAAAGTAACTTCTATTACCAGAAACAGCCGAGATGCGTAAACATCCCGGCTGTTTTTTGCAATGATTCATGAACTGTTCTTTTTTGCTCTACTCATAAGAAAAGGGCCGTCTCACGGTGACTTTGCAAACACCGGAGACGGCCCCATTTTTTCTGTTCGCTTTAGACCGTGGCGGTTTCCTTTTCCGGTTGGTCGATGTGGATGCTGACGCCGTTGACCTCTACGTTTTCATCGGCGCAGATCATAATGTATTTGACACCGCCGATGATCCGGGTCTCGATCAGGTCGCTTCTGGTGGGGTCAACTTTGATGGAAACATCCGGGGTTTTGATTTCAAAACGCTTGTTGTCAATAATGTTCTTGGGGTGCAGGTCCGCTTCAAAGCCGAAGGTCTCATCGTAATCCACGCTGAACTTTGCCAGATGTTCCTCCGAGACGCCGCAGGAGGCCAGGGCTTCCTTTACATCGGCCTTGGCGATCATCAGAGGTTCAGGCACCTTGGCCTCTTTGTGCAGCTCAATGCGCTGGCACAGCTGGTCGTGGACCGTCTGCACCACATCCAGGCTGCACTCCTCCCCCAGGGCCGTGGTGAGCAGGGCCTCGAAGCACTTTTTCTGCTCGTAGGCGGGCATGGGGACCGGGGTATTGAACAGGGCCTCGATCAGGGCATCCTGGCTGGTTTTGACGTCGTGGGTGTAGTACAAAGCGTTATAAATATTGGTGGCCCGGTTGTCAAAGGCCGGGAACAGGAAGCCCAGAACGGGCGCAGACACCGGCTGATTTATGGCTCCATCGTGGAACAGCTTTTCCTGGGGTACATAATGGAGGTTGGCCTTGGTCTGCTTCACGGGGCAAATGGCGCAGATGAGATAGGTATACACCTCCTCGGATTTATCGGAATCGGACAAATCGTCCTTTCCCTTAAAGGGCACATCATAGCTGTCACAGCCCAGCAAAATCAGGTAATTCCCCTCCATGGTCACGGAGTCAATGATTTTCTGGAAGAAGGAATGGAGCAACTCATCGTCTTTGAGTTTGGATTCCCGCAGGTCCATCAAAAGCTTATGCTCCGGACTTCCCGCCACCTGGGCGGTTTTGAAAGTGATGTCAATGAGGTTCTTGCCAATGGCACCGGAGAGTACCCGCTTGAACAGGGCAAAATACTTATCCCCCTCGTTTTCCGGCATCATTCCGGTACTCTGGCTGAACTCTGTAATAATTTCCTTGTTGTCATTGACAAAGCAGCCGTAAATCTTCGTAATATTGCTGCGGTCCCGCCGCAGATGTCGGCGGATCTCGCCGATTTCCTTATCGTTCATGGATCGTCCTCGCTTTCCTTGGAAATGCCAGGACATTATAGCACAGTCGTTCTAGAAAATCCAGCAAAAATTAGGAGGGGCCAAGCCCCTCCTAACGGTTGTATGTTCAGTTATCCTCTGGCATCTCATCCATGGGCTTTCGTTCCAGGGGAATCTCCCGGTAGGCGTTCAATATAGACTCCGCTTCCTCCCGTGTGATGTTCTTAACGATATGGATGCCGCTAAGGCTCAGGCCCCAGGCATCGTTGGCAATGTCATAGACCACCCGGTTCTGCTCTACAAGGGATCCCTGCTCCACGGTATAGAAGCAGTAGAGCTTATAGGCCTGTCCCACTTCCTCGTAGGTTTTCAAAACATTGTTTTCGCAGAGGGTAACTGCCCCATGGATGCCGAGGGGTTTCTCTCCCTGGGTATGCACCGGGGCGGTTTTTCCGTCCTTCATGGTGTAAAGGGACGGATTGTCATCCCGGTCCCAGAAGATGCACTCCTCTACCCCATCGCCATCCAAATCCATAAGTGTGTATTCCTTTACCGCTCCCAGAACCTTCCACAGCTTCCGGTAGCTGTCCTGGATAAAGGGATCATCCGCATACAAAAGGGCGTCATAGGCGGCATCCTCCTTTTGAAGCAGGGGCAGCACCGCATCCATATCCGGCTGTTTGGTCTGAAGCGAGAAATCAATATGCTCTGCCAGCCATTCAATATCCTTGTCAGACATTTCTTCCCTGGGCCCGTCTCCGTTATTCAGGTAGTAGTCCGGAGGGAAGATCGCATACAGGAAGGCATCCTCCCGGTCACAGATGAGATAGAGCTTGTCATTGGAAACCACGATCAAGATCGTTTTTCCGTCGCTTCTTTTGTAGGTCCATTCCCTTGTGGAGGCCCCGTTGATCAGGCTGACAATTTGGTCCCCCATAAAGCCTTTTTTATTACAATTTAAAACCAAATTGGTGGGGTGCTGCCAGGAAAAAGCCGGGTCTGTTACATGAAAGCCTGTATAGATGTAATAGCTGCCGGATTCAAAAAAGGTACAACCCCGAAGATCAAAGGTATCATCCGTACCGGAGATCACCGGCTCCTGAATGCCTAAAGCATCCCAGCCCAGTTTCCAATCGTAGTGGTAAGCCTGGCCCTTTCTGCCCATGAGCTTTAAGCCGTACTTCTGGGAAATCTCTTGGAGCTTCTCCACCATTTCCTGGGAATAGACATTGTAAGCCCCATATTCCTCCGGGGCCTGGAACTTCCCGCCAGAGGCAATATAAATAGAATGGTCCTGGTCATAGCTCTTACAAAAATCGTACCATTCCTTGGCAGCCATTTGCTCCGGCGTTCCCTGGAGGCCCTGTAGGGACAGGACGGTTTTTGTCACCTCCACCGCCTCATGCCGCTGACCGTCAGCGTCGATCCAGGCGGGGGCTGTGGTTTCGTACTCGTCCAGCTTCAATTGCTTGGTGGTCATGGCCACTACGGCGCAGCCCATAAAAATTGCCATGGCAGCAACGATGGCCGCAATCAACAGTGTCTTTTTATACTTCATGGTCCTTTTCCTTTCCGTAGGCCGATGACCGGATACGGACAGGATTTGTTCAAGCATGGCATCCTTTTCCTCTTGGGTCAGCGTAATGGAATCGTATGCCTGATGAATGCTCTGTTTTTTCATTCCAAATCACCGCCTAACATCAGTTTCAGTTGTTTTCTGGCACGGGCAAGCCGGGTTCGGACCGTAGGCTGAGGGCAATGGAGGGCTTTTGCGATTTCCCCGGTGGTATAGCCCTCGTAGTAATAGAGGTATACCACCGTTTTGTAATCCATGGGCAGCCGGAGAATGGCCTCCAACACCGGGTTTTCTCCCAGGGGCGATTCTGCCGCCAGTTCTGTGTGCTGCTCCAAGTCCTCCTCATGCCTGTAAAACCGCTTAAGCTGGTCTTTACAGAGATTGGAAGCCGTAACGATGAGCCAGGCTTTTTCATGCCGTTGGTTTTCAAAGGCTTTCCCAGAGGCGATCAGCCGCAGAAAGGTCTCCTGGGTCATATCCTCCGCCTCGGGCTTGTTCCTCATAAAGGAATAACAGACACGGTAGACCGTATCCACATTTCTTCCGTAGATTTCCGTGATTTCTCTGTCCGTACGCAACAAAGAAGTCATGGTCCCCACCTCCTTTCACTATGGATACGACTGCGCAGCGGGATTTGTTTCACCAAAAGTAAAAAAGGACCTGCCGCCTTTGGATTTACCGGAAAGGGGCAGGTTCTGATGTTTTGCGCCTTGGGAAGCATCAGTCCCACAGGCAGCTCCAATTCTTGATAAAATACTCTACGCCGGAGTAAACCGTGGTCAGCACGATGACGGAGGAGACGATGAGGCCCACAACAGTGTTTTCAGGCAGCATCATCCAAAGGATCAGGCCCACCATGGTGCTGGCGGTTTTCACCTTTCCGCTCCAGGCGGCGGCAATGACACGGCCCTTGGGTGCTGCCACCAGGCGCAGACCCGTAACGGCAAACTCCCGGGTGAGAACGATCATCAACGCCCAGGCGGGGAACCGGCCCCACTGGCAGAACACGGTCATGACCGCAATGGTCAAAAGCTTATCTGCCAAGGGGTCTAAGAATTTGCCAAAGTCCGTGACCTGGTTGCACCGGCGGGCGATCTGGCCGTCTATATAGTCGCTGAGACTGCCTACCACAAAAATGCCAAGGGAGACCCACATCCAGACTCCGCTCTGGCCGCCGCTTAAGTACAGCGTGACCATCATCACCGGAATGAGAAATACCCGAACCAGGGTGATTTTACTTGCAGTTGTCATTATTCTTCCTCCACTACATAGCCAGCCAAGTCCCCATCAACGCAGCCGTCAATGGTCACATTTACGAACATACCCTCCCGCAGGGGTTCCTCGGAGGCGATCCAGACTCTCCCGTCAATATCCGGGGAGTCGGCATAGGTCCGGCCATAGAATTGCTCCTGCTCCTGGTCATAGCCGTCTACCAGAACCTCCAGGGTCTTGCCCATCATAGAAGCGTTGTATTCGTCCATGATCTGAGACTGGATCATTTCCAGGGTCTCCGCCCGCTCCCGGGCCACGTCCTCGTCCACGTGTTCCATTTGAGCGGCGGGAGTCCCCTCCTCCGGGGAGAACACAAAGGCCCCCACCCGTTCCAGCTTCTGCTCCCGTAGGAACTGGCACAGTTCCTGGAATTCCTCTTCCCCCTCACCGGGCAGGCCCGCAATCAGGCTGGTGCGGATCACCAGGCCGGGAATCCGGCGGCGCAGCTCCGCAAACAGGTCTGTAATCAGCTTCTTGTCCCCCCGGCGGTGCATGGTCCCCAGAATCTTGTCATTGCAGTGCTGGATGGGAATATCCAGATACTTGACGATTTTCGGCTCGGAAGCCAGCACATCGATCAGTTCATCGTCAATTTCATCGGGGTAAACATAGTGGACACGGATCCAGTGAAGTCCGTCAATTTTGCACAGTTCCCGCAGAAGCTCCGGCAGCAGCCGCTTATGTTCCGGAAGGTCCGTACCGTAGCGGCTGGTATCCTGGGCTACCACGATCAGTTCCTTGGTGCCGTTGGCAGCCAGAACCCGGGCTTCGTAGAGAACATCGTCCAATTGGCGGCTGCGGTACTTGCCCCGCAGATAGGGAATGATGCAGAAAGCGCAGCGGTTGTTGCAGCCCTCGGCAATTTTGATAAAGGAATAATGTTCCGGGGTGGTTACGACCCGGCCCACTTCTTCCTCTGGGGCATCGATGGAGCCAAAGTCCACCACGGTATGGCCGGAGAGCAGCTGCTCAATGGCAGGAACGATTTTGGTGTAGCTGCCGGTACCCAGAATGCCGTCTACCTCCGGCATCTCCTGCATAATATCCCCCTGATAACGCTGGGACAGGCAGCCGGTGACCAGGATTTTTCCCACCTTGCCCTCTGCCTTTAGAGCAGCGGTCTGCAAAATGTAATCAATGGCCTCGCTTTTTGCGGAGTCAATAAATCCGCAGGTGTTGATCACCACCACATCGCTGCCGACGATGTCCGCCTTTACCGTATGTCCGGCTTCCTGGACACGGAACATCATCCGCTCGCAGTCCACCTGATTCTTGGCACAGCCAAGGGAAATAAAACCAATATTTGCCATTATCCATCCTCCGGGAAATCATCTGTGTCTAGGGAAAGTTCGTTCAGGGCCTGCCGGATGGCACCATAGCTGTGGCCCCGGCGCAGCAGGGCATCAATGGCCCGCTTTTGCTGCTTGGCATCCTGATTTTGCCCCAGTCTCGCCCGAAGAAAATCCTGAATTTTCTCCGACTGATCCGGGTAATCCTCCAGAACTTCTTCCCAAAGTTCCCGGGGGATCCGTTTTTCATAAAGGACCTGTTTGGCCCGGTTCCTGCCGTAGCCCTTGGCCACGCAGGAGCGCACCACCGTCTCGGCGGTAGAGCGGTCGTCCAGCAGGTGCATTTCGGAGAGCCAGCCCACCGCCTGCTTGGCGCAGCCCGGGTCCTCCCCTTTTTGGATCAGTCTGCTTTCCAAGTCCCTTTTGGAAACATTGGTGGCAGAGACGATCCGCACCGCCCGCATTTTGGCGGACATTTCCGATGCCGCCTTTAAAAGGCTGTCATACTGCTCCTGGGACAGTTCCAGCCCCGTATAGAGGCAAAAGTCCTCAATGGTCTGCCGGTAGAGCCGCAGGGTGGAGCCGTCTTCAAAGCGCAGGGTATACCGGCCTGAACGGTCCGGTGCTGTTTTTAGAAACTCAATCCTCATCGCTGAAATCATCGGCGCTTACGGCAATGGGCTTTTCCGCCGCCTTAGCGGGGGCCTTAGGCGCGCCGCCGGTGAGCTTCCAGAGATTCTCCCGAACCTCTGCCTCCACCTGCTCCGCCAGCTCCGGCCGCTCCTGCAGGAAGGCCTTTACGCTGTCCTTGCCCTGGCCGATGCGCTCGTCACCCATGCTGAACCAGCTGCCGCTTTTCTGAATAATCTCCATCTGCACCGCCAGGTCAATAAGTTCACTCCACTTGGAAATGCCCTGACCGTACATAATGTCAAACACGGCTTCCTTAAAGGGCGGGGCCACCTTGTTTTTGACCACCTTGACCCGGGTCTTGTTGCCGATGACGTTGCCGCCCTCTTTAATGGCCTCAATGCGACGCACATCCAGACGAACGGAGGCGTAGAACTTGAGTGCATTGCCGCCGGTGGTGGTTTCGGGGTTGCCGTACATGACACCGATCTTCATACGCAGCTGGTTAATGAAGATGACCACGCAGTTGGTCTTGTTGATGGTACCGGCCAGTTTCCGCAATGCCTGGGACATGAGTCGGGCCTGGAGACCTACAAAGGTATCGCCCATTTCGCCCTCAATTTCCTGCTTGGGAACAAGAGCGGCTACGGAGTCCACGACCACCGCATCCACCGCACCGGAACGGACCAGGGCATCGGTGATTTCCAAAGCCTGCTCACCGGTATCCGGCTGGGAGACCAGCAGATTGTCAATATCCACCCCCAGGGCAGCGGCATAAACCGGGTCCAGGGCGTGTTCCGCATCCACGAAGGCCACTTCCCCGCCCCGCTTCTGGGCTTCTGCCAGAATGTGCAGGGCCAGCGTGGTCTTACCGGAGGATTCCGGGCCGTAAATCTCAATAATTCTGCCCTTGGGTACGCCGCCGATACCCAGCGCCGCATCCAGTGCCAGAGAGCCGGTGGGGATGGCCTCCACGTTCATTTCCGGGCGGTCACCCAGACGCATGACGGTTCCCTTTCCGAAGGTCTTGTCCAGCTGGGACAGGGCGGTCTGCAATGCCTTTTTCTTATCGGATGCAGGGGACGGTGCTTCATAGGGAGTCTTTTTTGTTGCCATATTTATCGTTCCTTCCTGCCGTACTGAGCCAGCACGGCGCGTTCTCTGTCGTTATAATCCCGGGTTCTTTCCAGGACCGTAAACCCATTCTCTTCCAGAATAGCGCACACCGCGTCCCCCTGGCCCATGCCGAATTCATAGCACAAAAAGCCCCCGGGTTTGAGAATGGAGCGGTAGCGTTCCGTAATGGACCGGTAAAAATCCAGGCCGTCCGGGCCGCCGTAAAGGGCCATGTGGGGTTCATAATTCTTGACGCTAGGAGGAAGCTCCTCCATTTCCCCGGCGGTAACATAGGGCGGATTGGACACGATCATGTCAAATTTCCCCAGAAAGGCCGGGGGGGCTTCCATGGCATCCACTTGGACGCAGCTGACTCTGCCCCCCAGGTGGTTGCGCTGAATATTTTTCCGGGCAACGGAAAGGGCCTCTTTGGAAAGATCACCCAGAGTCACCCGGGCATCCTTTAACCGGCTGGCAATGGCCAGACCAATGCAGCCGGAGCCGCAGCACAAATCCAGAATGCGGGGATCCTGGTCTAAAAACAAAGCCCTGTGAATGGCCAGTTCTGCCAGTGCGCAGGTATCATCCCGGGGAATCAGCACCTGTGGCCCAACATACAGCGGAAGACCGTAA
This sequence comes from uncultured Oscillospiraceae bacterium, assembly GCA_934593275.1. Taxonomy (GTDB): domain Bacteria; phylum Bacillota; class Clostridia; order Oscillospirales; family Oscillospiraceae; genus Faecousia. The sequence continues at coordinate 116,719 of CAKTQE010000002.1, forward strand.
AAATTCCACTCCCCCAGTACATAGGGCAGGGGTTCTCCTTGCCGGAGTCTGGTCAGAGCCTCATCTACCCGCTGACAGATTTCGGCACTGACGGGGCTGTTTTTTTCTGCCAGAAAAGCCTCCTGGGTCATGCCGGACAGGGTGCTTACCAAATCTCTTGCCATTGGCCCTGCCGACTCCGGGGACTCCGTGGCCAAAAGGCAGGCCCTGGTTTGCAGATACAGTTCTCCAAAGGTCACCAGCGATCTTCCCCCTCTTTTTCCGGCAGCACGGCCTGAACCGCGGCAATGCCTACCTCGATCATGGAGTCATCCGGCTCGTTGGTGGTAAAGTGCTGCAAATACATGCCGGGAGCGGTCAGGACTCTGGTAAATCCATTGTCATGGCGGCCTGCCCAGCGGTTGAGTTCATAGGTAATGCTGACCACCAGCGGCAGCAGCAGCAGCTTGAAAAGGATCATCAGAAGCCGATACAGGAAGCTCCCCCGCATGGCAGCCAGCCCCGGGGCCAGGGACAGCAGCAGCGAAGATGCCATGGAGAAAACCAAAATGGAAATTACCATGACCACCAGCAGGAAGCTGGTACCGCAGCGGGGATGGAATCTGGTTTGCGCCCGGACGTTTTCTACCGTCAACGGTAGACCGCACTCGTAGCAGCGGATGGTCTTATGCTCCGCCCCATGGTAGGAAAACACCCGCTTCATATCTTTCATTCTGGAAATCAGCAGCATATAGCACAGGAATATGACCATGCGGATTAGGCCCTCCACCAGGTTCAGGCCCAGATTGCTTTTGATCCATTTGTCAAAAAAAGAGGCAATGGTCATGGGCAGCAGGAAAAACAGCAGAATGGACAGCCCCAGGCCCATGGCCACTGCCAGGCCTACCAGGGCTTTCTGGAATTTTTCGCCCCCCAGCTTTTTTTCAAGCCACAGGTCAAACTTGCTGGGTTCCTCCTGGGCTTCCTCCGGGGCCAGGTCCGCCGATCGCATAAGGGCTTTGACGCCCACCACTTGGGCATCAAAGAAATTGAAAACACCCCGGATAAAGGGCAGATTCTTAGGAGAACCCTTTGGGTGGAGCTTTCGGGGCGTTACTTCCAGGGTCAGGCCCTCCGCCCCACGGATGACCACCGCGTCCTTTTCCGGGCCACGCATCAGAATTCCCTCGATCAGTGCCTGACCGCCGATGGAGGTCTTGAATTGTTCTTTTGTTTCTTGAGATTGATTCATGTGGTTCCTTTCTCACTCCTGGGAAGCAGGCAGCGCAATGGTCACCAGGGTGCCGCCGCCCTCCGCGTTTTCCAGGGTCAGGGTGCCGCCGTGGAGCTGGACGATTTCGTCACAGACCGCCAGACCGATACCGGTACCCCGGGCCTTGGAGCTGCCTTTGTAGAACTTCTTTTTTACCAGCGGCAGCTCATCCTCCGGAATGCCGGGGCCAAAGTCCCGGATGCGGATCACGACCTGGTCATGTTCATAAGAAATGCTGGTTTCAATACGCTTGCCGTCCTTGCCATGCTTGGCGGCATTGTCTAAGATGTTCAAAAACACCTGCCGCAGCCGCTTGGGGTCACAGGAGATTTCGGGAATGTCCTCATCGTTGTCCAGGTAATCCAATGTAATACCGTCCTGGGCCAGACGGCTGCCGTACATAAAGACCGTGTCCTCAAACTCGCCCCGAATGTCCGCCTGCTCCATGGTCAGGGTCATGCGGCCATCCTGTAGTCTTGTAAAGTCCAGCAGTTCCATGACCATTTCCGTCAGGCGTTTGGCCTCGGAGGAAATGATTTTCAGGCCCTGGGCCGTGTCCGCGTCCAGACTTTCGTCTGCCAGCAAGGTCTCGCTCCAACCGTTGATAACGGTCAGAGGGGTCCGCAGCTCGTGGGACAGCTGGGAAATGAATTCCGCCTGCATTTTCTCATTCTGGCTGATTTTGACGGACATTTCGTTGATGGTCTCTGCCAGGTCCGCAATTTCGTCATTGTATTTCGTTTTGATCTGTGCGCCGTAGCTGCCGTTGGCAATGCGCCGCGCCTTTTCGGTGATCTGCTCCACGGGAGTCATGACAGAGCGGATGAACAAAGAGCTTGTCAGCAAGACGATGGCCAGGGCCGCCGCCAGAACGGCCAGACTGACAAAGGCAATGCCCACGATCTGGCTGTCCATCACGGCGGTGGAGGTCACGAACCGCAGCACACCGATGACCTGGCCGTTGCTGTAAATCATGGGGCTGCTGACCGCCATGATCCGCTCCCCGGTGTCCGGGTCCCTGCCTACAAAGGGCTGAATGGAGCGGGTGGAAATGGCATCCTGAATTTCCGGCGTTCTGGGAGATACTGCCGCCCAGCTGCCGTAGGAGGAGGCCACGATTTTCCCCCACTGGTCAATAAACTGCAGTTCCAGCTTTTCCCCTTTTTCAAAGGTTTCGGCATAGGTGATGCAGGACTGATAGAACGAATCATAATCCTGCCCCATATACTCCTTAAAAAACTCCGTGGTACTGCGGGCGCGGTTTTGCAGATCCGCATCCATATTCCGGTAGCAGTAGGCGGCATAAGAGGCGGTAATAGCCGCCACGCAGACCATGCCCACCGCCGTAATGACCACGGTGATATTGGTAAGCCAGCGTTTGTGCAGATTTCCGATTTTTTTGAATGTGATTGGAATTTTCACTTATGCGCCCCACTTGTAGCCCAAGCCCCAGACGGTGGTGATATAGGTGGGATTGGCCGTATCGTCCTCGATTTTAATACGCAGACGGCGAATATTCACGTCTACGATCTTCAGTTCTCCATCGTAATCCTTGCCCCAAACGGCAGAGAGAATATCTTCCCGGGAAAGTGCTCTGCCGGGATTTTGCATAAAGAGCTTCAAAATGGCGTACTCCACCTGGGTCAGACGAATGCGGTTGCCCGCCTTTTCCAGGGTGTGGTTCCGGGTGTTCATCACGAAAGGGCCCTGGGTCAGAAGCTCCGGACTGGCGGCACTGTCGCCGCCAATGCGGCGGTAGAGGGCGTCAATACGGGCGGTAAGCTCCGCCGGGGAGAAAGGCTTGGTCACATAGTCATCGGCCCCGGTCATCAGGCCCGTGACCTTGTCCATTTCCTGGGTCCGGGCGGTGAGCATGATGATGCCCATCTGCTTATTGGTGGCCCGAATGCGGCGGCAAACCTCAAATCCATCAATATCCGGCAGCATAATATCCAGAATGGCCACGCCAATATCCGGGTTCTCTGCCAGACGGTCCAGAGCCGCCTGACCCGTACCGGCCTCCACCACATCGTAACCGGCCCGGCGAAGATTGATCACCACGAAATTGCGGATGTTCTCTTCATCTTCCAAAATCAAAACCTTTTTCATATGCTACCTCTTTATCCTTCTTGTTTCCAGTCTGTACCGATCAAGCGGAACGACTTGATCAGGCTTTCCTGGGTAATGCCGTTGACTCCGGAGCCAACCTCCAGTTTTCCGGCAAAAATCACATTGTCACCGCTGTAAATGGGGAATCGGTTCTGCTCTGTGGCCAGCTTCTCCCGGTCCTTTCCGGTAAAGGAATAGATGGAGAACAGGGCTGCGGCAGAGGTGCCGGTTTCGTCCCACAGATAGAAGGTATAGCTGCTGCTTTCCTTGGAAACGGCCAGCCGCTCCACGGCCAGGGCATCCATTTTTAGCAGTAAGTACCAGCCTCCGTCCACATTATGGAACGTAAAGGCTTTTTGAATTTCGTAGCCCTCGGAATCGATGGCGTACCAGTATACCAGCTGTTGGGGTTTGGCATCGGCCTGGTTGGGGGCCGGGCGAATTTCCATCAGGCTGGGCATTTCCATCACGCCGTCATCATCAATATCCTCCATATAGAGGTAATAATTCCGCAGGGTCTCCACGCTATAGGAAAGCTTGCCGCCGCTGTTCAGATTGGTCAGATTTCCGTTCTGAATGGTCAGCACATCCGTGACGATGGCACTGTCGTGAAAGACGCTGGAAATGTACAGGGCCGGTTCCCCGCTTTGCAGACGGCTGACCTTGGTGCGCTTGATTTGGTCCACCCGCTGGGAGAGCCGCACTTCCTTGGAGCGGACCATGGCGTTATCCACATAGGAATAGACCACGGCAGAACCGTAGGAGGCCTCCGTATCCCCCTCCCGCAGCACCATCAAATCCGCTTTTCCGTCAGAATCCATATCCGTTGTATAGAATTTTGCGTAAATGGTATTGATCAGCTGATTGCTCTGGCCCTCGGCAAAGGAGAACACCGCGGCGATACGCATCATCTGGTCCCCCAGGCGGCGGCCTACCACCAGCTCACAGCCGGGGTTGCCGTCAATATCCACATAATCCACCTGTTCAAAGGCAGCACCGTTCATCTGGATCATCTCTGCCAGTTCGTAGTGCTGATCCTCGGTTTCGTGGAAAATCAGTATTTTTAAAGGCTTGTCGGACTTTCCCTTGGCGAAAACCAGGTATTCCTGCCGTCCGTCCCCGTCCAGATCCGCGCTTTGGACCGTCTGCTGATTGTCGCCATAGGTCGGGGAGGCAAAGGTCAGCCCCACCATGGCTTGCTCAATGGTGCTTTGCAGCAGCGTATATTCCTGGGCCCGCCGGGGGATCTGGTACATATCCTCCACCGTGCGATAGCCACAGCCGGACAGCAGCGAAGCGGCTGCCAGGAGGCCCGCAATGATTTTTTTCCTTTTCAATGCACCAGCTCCCTTCCGTTGGTCACAGAATATTATAACACATTTTTCCAAAATGAAAAGCTATTTTAGAACAACATTCCCCTCGCCCAGTACCCTTTTCAGTTCCAGCAGCATATTCTCCCGAAACTGGCAGGCTGTACCCCGGCGAGCCCGGGTATCTTCAAAGAACAGCACCGTTTTTTGGGTTCCCGGGAACATATTGAGGATGGCCTTGATCTTGGGGTAGAGTTTTCCATCCTCTGAGGGAAGCCGAAGATAGAGGGTACTGGCACAGTCCGGGCAAGCTTCCTGGGACTGGCCCTCAAAATCAGAAATGGGTCTGACCCGATTGATGAGAATCTGAGGCTCCTTGTCGTCCCGGAGGGACAGTCTGCCCGTTACCACCACAGGGCTATTCTCCCGGATATAGCCGCCATACTGGCCGATGACGCTGGAAAAGGCCAGCATTTCAATGGAGGCCGTATCGTCTTCCAACGTCACATAGGCCATTATGGAGTTATTGCGGGTGGTTTTGGTTTTGACCACCTGAATGATGCCCGCCACGCTGACGATTTGTTCATCCTCAAAAGGCCGGTCCTCCCGCATCAGCTCCGCAATGGGAACCACATGGGTATTTTGGAGTAGTTTGCGGTAATCGTCCATGGGATGGCCTGAGAGATAAATGCCGGTGGTTTCCTTTTCCATGGCCATACACTCGGCTTTGGAATACTCCGGTCTTCTTGGGATTTCCATTTTCCCCGGACCCTGGTCCGTATCCAGCATGGAAAACAGGCCCATTTGCCCTTCCAGATTCCGCTTTCGGGAAGAAGAAATGGCATCCATCATGCCTTCATAAGCACCGATCAGCTCACTGCGGTGATAGCCAAAGCAGTCCATGGCACCGCAGCGGATCAGGTTTTCCACCGCCCGCTTGTTCAGCTCTCCCTCGTCCATCCGTTCCAGGAAATCCTGCATGGAACGGAACGGGCCATCCTGGTCCCGCTTGGCTGCCATGCTGCGGATCAAGGCTCTGCCGATGTTTTTAACGGCACCCAACCCAAAGCGGATGCCCCCCTCCTCTACGGAGAAATGGTCCTGGGAGTGGTTGATATCCGGGCTTAACAGGGCAATGCCCAGTTCCTTGCACTCGGCAATGTAGGTAGAGATTTTTACCGCCGAATCCAGCACGGAGGTCATCAGGGCCGCCATATACTGCCGGGGATAGTGGCACTTGAGGTAGGCGGTCTGATAAGCCACCACCGCATAGCACACGGCGTGGGATTTATTAAAGGCGTAGTTGGCGAAATCCACGATCTCGTCATAAATAGACTGGGCTGCCGTCTCGGAAACGCCCTTGGCGATGGCACCGGAAATCCCCTGCTGCCGGTCTCCATAAACAAAGACCTTCCGCTCCTCCTCAATGACTTTCATCTTCTTTTTGGAGATGGCCCGGCGAATGTTGTCGGCCTGGCCCATGGTATAGCCGCCCAGGGTCCTGAAAATCTCAATGACCTGCTCCTGGTAGACGATACAGCCGTAAGTCACCCGGAGAATCGGCTCCAGCAAAGGCGTTTTGTAGGTCACCTTGGAGGCATCCAGCTTGTTGGCGACAAACCGGGGAATGGAGTCCATAGGGCCGGGGCGGTAGAGGGCCACGATAGCGGTAATGTCTTCAATGGAGCTGGGCTTCATGCTGATACATACACCGGTCATACCGGCGGATTCCATCTGGAAAACGCCCTGGGTCTTGCCCTCGGAGAGCATGGCAAAGGTCTCCGGGTCGTTATCCGGGATATGCGCCACGGAAAACGCCGGATCTTTCTGCCGGATCTGCTCTTCCGCATCCTGAATGACCGTCAGGTTCCGCAGACCCAGGAAGTCCATTTTAAGCAGGCCCAGCTCCTCAATGGTGGTCATGGTATACTGGGTGACCACCGTATCATCGTTTTTAGACAGGGGTACATAGCTGCACACCGGTTTTGCCGTGATCACCACACCGGCGGCATGGGTGGAGGAATTGCGGGGCATACCCTCCAAACGCATGGCAATATCCACCAGCTTGTGGACCCGCTCATCCCCGTTGTAAAGCTCCCGGAATTTGGGAGATTCTTCCAATGCGGATTTTAAGGTCACATGAGGCCCGGCGGGTACCAGCTTGGCCACCACATCGGTCTCGGCAAAGGTAAAATTCAAAACCCTGCCCACGTCCCGGATGGCACCCCGGGCGGCCATGGTGCCGAAGGTCACGATCTGGGCCACATGGTCCGCGCCGTACTTTCTGTAAACATAGTCAATGACCTCGCCCCGGCGTTCCTGGCAGAAATCCGTATCGAAATCCGGCATACTGACCCGCTCCGGGTTCAGGAAGCGTTCAAAAATCAGGCCGTATTTCATGGGGTCCACTTCGGTGATGTGGATGCAGTAGGCCACAATAGAACCGGCACCGGAACCACGGCCCGGGCCTACCGGGATCCCCGCCTCCTTGGCGTAATGAATGAAATCCCAGACGATGAGGTAATAGTTCACATAGCCCATGGAGCTGATGACGCTGATCTCATACTCCATCCGCTCCCTGTATTCCTTGGGAGCCTGGGGGTAACGCTCCCGGAAGCCCTCGTCACAGAGCTTTCGGAAGTATTCTTCATTGGTGTAACCCTCCGGCACCGGAAAGGCCGGAAGCTGGTATTCGTGGAATGTGAATTCCACATTGCACATATCCGCGATTTTGACCGTATTCTCAAAGGCCTCCTCGCAGCCGGGGAAAAGGGTGCGGAGTTCTTCTTCGCTTTTCAGATAAAATTCCTGGGTTTCAAACCGCATCCGGTTCAAATCATCCATGGTTTTCCCGGTTTGGATGCACAATAGGATATCCTGCACATCCGCGTCCTCTTTCCGCAGGTAATGGGCGTCATTGGTCACCACCAGCGGCAGCCCCGTCTCCCGGGCCAGCCGCATCAGGCCCTGGTTCACAGGCCGCTGAGAGGCAATGCCGTGATCCTGGAGTTCCAGGTAGAAATGCTCCGGCCCAAAAATCCGGGAAAGCTCCTGGGCAAAGCGAGTCGCCTGGTCGTAGTCCTCATTCAGGAGGGCCTGGGGAATGGCACCGCCCAGACAGGCAGACAGGGCAATCAGCCCCTCATGGTGGGCTTCCAACAGTTCCATGTCCACCCGAGGCTTTCCGTAGAATCCATTCAGAAAGGCCTGGGAAACCAGATAGCACAGGTTTTCGTAGCCCGTTCTGTTTTCACACAGCAGTACCAGATGGTAGGGGTCATTGTCAATGCCATGAACCCGGTCTGACATCCGGCGGCGGGCCAGATAGACCTCGCACCCGATAATGGGCTTGACCCCGGCGGCCTTGGCGGCCTTGTAAAAATCAATGCAGCCGTACATTACGCCGTGGTCCGTCAGGGCAATGGCACTCTGGCCCAGCTCTTTCACCCGGTCCATCATGCCGTCAATGCGGCAGGCTCCATCCAAAAGGCTGTATTCACTATGGACATGCAGATGTACAAAGCTCATGTTACGCCTCCTTGGAAAGCTGCACAATGCGTTGCAGCCGATGATTCATGGCGGGCTTGGTGATAGGCGGCTCCATCATGGCCGCCAGTTCTGACAGCGATGCCTCCGGGTTTGTCTCCCGGGCCTGGGCCGCCTGACGAAGCTTTTCCGGCAGCTTTTCCAAAAGCCCCCGGTCCCGCAGCAGACGGATGGCCACCAGCTGCTCCTGGGCGGCCTCCACCACCTTGGAGGTATTGGCATCATCACAGTTGCAGCAGCGGTTGACCTTGTTGTTCAGTTCCTTTTCAAGCTTGGCTTCCATGATGCCCATGGCCGCCACAGGCGCACCAAGGAACGTGAGGAAATCGGAAATCAGGTCACTCTGCTTGAGGTAAAGCACCTGGGCACCGGACCTGGTGGCGGTTTTGGGGTAAAAGCCCATGGTCTCGTGGAGCAGCATATAGCATTCTCTGGCAACGCTCTGATGGGTGGTGGTAAATTCCAGGTGGTAGGCCTTGGCCGGATGGGTCACACTGCCGCCGGCAAGAAAGGCACCCCGCAGAAAGGCCTCTTTACAGGCATCCTCCTCCACCACCGCCAGATTGATGTGCAGTGACAGCGTATCTCCGGGGGTAAAACCAAAGGACTCCATAATAAGCCTGATTTTTTCCTCAGAGGTAATCCAATAGGACAGCTTTCCCTGGGTTCCCTCCTCCGGAAGCTGGTCAAATCCGACCCCAAAGGCCTTGCGGAACAGTTTTGGGAGCAGACGGCCAAAATCCTGGCTCTCGGTGATGATTTTAATGCACCGGTCTTGAAAGCTGTTGCAAAACAGCAGAATCCCGAAGCACTCCGCCAGGGCGCAGTCAATGCGCTGGGGAACTTCCCGGCATATTTCCGCCTTTGCGGCGGCAGAAAAGGACTGCATGGTTCCCCCTCTTTCTACTTCCAAATTCGAATTTCCGGCTCCAACGTGATGCCGGAGTTGGTTTTAACGTTCTGGGCCACCTCGTAAAGAAGCTGCCGTACCTGGGCGGCGGTGGCATTTCCCAAATTGACGGCAAAGCCCGCGTGTTTTTCGGAAATGGCCGCATCCCCCACCCGGTAGCCCTTTAGCCCCGCTTCATCGATCAATGCCGCGGCATAGCCCTGGGCAGGACGCTTAAAGGCGGACCCGGCAGAGGGCAGATTCAAAGGCTGTGAGGCCAGACGCTTGGCTTGCAGCTGCTTCATACGGCCTCGGATGTTCTCCGGCTCCTCCGGGGTCAGCCGGAATGTAGCACTGACCACAATCTCCCCGGTGTCCTCCAAGGCACTGTGGCGATAGGAAAAGTCCAGTTCTTGGGCAGAAACGGTTCTGATGTTCCCGTCTGTGTCCATAACCTCCGCTGACACACAGACCCGGGAAATATCCGAGCCGTAGGCTCCGGCGTTCATATAAACCCCGCCCCCTACGGTGCCGGGGATTCCATGGGCAAATTCAAAGCCGGAAAGGCCATTTTTGGCGGCAAAGACGGCGGCTCTGGCCATGGTCACACCGGCATAGACCTGCAGGCAGTGATCCCCCAGCAGCTCCATACCGTCCAGGCAGTCCTTGAGGCAAATCACAAGCCCCCGAACCCCCTCGTCCGGTGCCAGAACGTTGGTTCCTGCCCCTAGGATAACGGGTTTACAGTCCAATAAAACGGACTTATGAAAAAGCTGCCCCAACTGCTCCCGGTTCTCCGGGAAAGCCATGACCTCCACAGGTCCGCCAATGCGGAAAGAGGTATGTTTTTCCAGAGGTTCCCAAAAGCGCAGGGAGATTTCTGGATAGATTTCTTTGGTTTTTTGCTGAAAATCAGTTAATTCAGTCATAAACGCCTCCGGGTGTAAACTCTCATACAGTATACCACAATTTATACTATTATGCAATGAGGATTTCTGCCCAGTCTGCGGAAGCGTGGAGCATAACAAATGCCAATATACCACCACTCCGGCCTGACGCTGCAATCAGAACCTATGCGATTGAACGGAACCACCCGAAATACGGTACACCCCACTGTAGCGGCGGCAATCTGCCGCCAACCGGCCCGTAGGGCCGGAACCGTGGTACGTTCGAATTTGTAACGCTTAATGCAAAAAACGCCTGTCATTCCGACCGTAGCGTCAGCGGAGTGGAGGAATCCACCACGTGGGATAAGAAATAACCACAAGATAAAACTTGCCACTTGGGAAGATTCCTCGACTCCGTTTCACTCTAAATTGGTACAGTATTTTAGACACAAATTTCAAAAAATAAATGACAGTCACGCAGCAAGCGGTGGAGTGTACCCCA